>JAHEFN010000227.1 GCA_024640185.1 Gemmatimonadota bacterium
CGGAGGCCGATGGCCTCGATGCCGACCCGGCGCTGCTGGAGGCCCTGGCCCACCTCGCCACCTTCAACGCTCCCCTCGGGGCCACCGCGCTCCGGGGGGCGGCGGCGATCGCCGCCGTGTTGCCCGCGGCCCTGGCGTCGGCCTCGCCCCGCTCGATGCTCTCCGGCGCGTTTCACACCGCCCGGCTCCTCGATCCGTCCCCCGAGAGCGGACTGGCGGCCGCCGGCGTGGTGGTGGCCGCGTCGCGGCTGCTCGAAGGCCACCGCGACTTCATCGCCGACGTCCTCGCGGTGCTCCGGGCCAACGACGCCGATGCCGGCCTCTTCGAGCGCTTCGCGGCGATCCCGCGGGAGCCGCGCCGCGAGCCACCGGCCCCCGACGGCGCCTCGGCCGGACCGCTCGAGGTGACGGTCTGGGCGCTCTGGCAGGTCCACCACCGGCCGCGTTCGGTCGAGGCGCTGCGGGCGATGGTCGCCCGGGGGTGCGTCGCCCCGACGGCGGGGGCGGTCCTCGGCGCCCTGATGGGGGCGCGGGATGGGCTGGGGGCCTGGCCCCGGGCGTGGTGCGACGCCGGAGAGGATGTCGTGCTGCGGCGCGCCGTCGCGGCGCGCCTCGGCGCCGCGAGGTGAGCCTTGACCCGGCGGTTGTCGATGCCCGCCGCCGGGTCGGGACGGGCTCCGGCGCCAGCTAGCGCTTGTACGTCTTCTCGCCCGCGGTGATCGGCAGGTCGAAGCGGTTCTCCGGTGGCGGCAGCGGACAGGGGCTGGCGTCGGTGAAGGCGCAGTCGGGATTCCGCGCCCGGTTGAAGTCCACCACGGTGTGCCCGAGGGTGTCGGCGAACTCGACATCGACGAAGCGACCGGCGGGGTAGCTCTCCTCCCCACTCGTCGCGTCACGAATCACGACCAGCCACGAGGCCCCGCCGCGCCCCTTGGTGAGTGCGGTGAGCGGGACCCGGCGTCCCTCCATCATGATCGTCACGGTGCCCGCCACCTGTCGGGGCAGGTCGAAGCCGCGCACGGTGGCGACCTGGCGCCAGTCATCGATGGCTGGCGTGAACGTGGCGTCGAAGCGCCAGGCGGTGTCGACCGGCCAGCGGTCGACCCCGTGGAACGACGCGCGAGCCGCCGCGAGCGTATCGGTGACCCAGATGGTCACCGCCCCAGCCGCCCAGCGCCCGGTCAGCCGGACGGGACCCTGCCAGGCGGCGGCACCATCGATTGCGGGTCGGTCGCGCACCGCGAGGAGCCGCGCCTCCCGCGCGGTGCGTTCGCCGACCCAGATTAGGCCATCGGGGGACTCGAGCAGGAGGGAGTCTCCGCGGGCGGTGAGGGTCCCGACCACGGGCCGGGTGTGGTCACCCGGGATCACACAGCTGCCGAGCGGGTCGGTGCCGACGGTGGCAGGCAACTGATCCTCTGCGAGGTGACAGAGCGCCGTCTGGGCCAGGGGGCCGGCGGCACTCGGCAGCCATCCGTCACGCACGGCAAACCACCGCTCGGTCTCCTCGGTGTACCCCGCAGGATCCACCACGGTCCGGATGATGGCGGGCTCCGCGGCACAAGCAAGGAGGAGGAATCCGATCCCTGCGCACACGGTTCGGCGAAACGACATCGTGCTCTCGTTCATGCAGAAGATGGAACCGGAAGGTGTCCGATGCGCCAACCGGCGAGGATCAGCAGGAATCTAATTGCGACCAAATTCATCGTGATGATATGCGAGGCTCAAAGTCGAGTTTAACCCGTTGAAGCCGCAGAGGTTGGGGGTACCATTTCGAACCCGACCTCCGTAGTTTTGCGGAAGCGTGAACCTGGTTCCCCCACCCTCCACGCTGCGGAGGAATGATGTCGGTCTCTGTTCGTTCGGTTCTCCACTACGCTTCCCTCAGCCTCTTTCTCGCGGCCTGCAGCACGACGGACATCGTGTATGTCGACCGTGAACCATTCAATCCACCCCCCGATGCCATCAGCGGCCTCCTCGGTTACTACCAGGCATCGTCGAAGCAGACCACCTGTGGCAACTGCCACGTCGGCCACCAGCGCGATTGGGCGACCACCCATCACGCGAATGCGTACAAGACGCTCAAGGATCGCAACATGGATCCGGTCGAGCGGAAGTACTGCTACACTTGCCATGACGTCACCGCGAATGGCAACGACCTGACGGGCGAGGCGGGCTGGGACATCGCCGCCGCCGAGGAGTACCAGGACGTGCAGTGCGAGAGCTGCCACGGTCCCGGCAACGCCCACGTGCAGGCGCCGGAGAACCAGGCCGCGATCCCGATGGCCAAGATGGGCGCCGATGTCGACGAGAGCTGCGCCCAGTGTCACACCGGCAGCCACCATGGCTTCGCCGATGAATGGCGCGAGAGCGGTCACGGGATGTCGGTGGCCTACCCGGCCGGTCGCGACGGCTGCAACAGTTGCCACGAGGCCCGGGCCGCGATCTACGCCTGGGGTGAGCGCAGCAACTACGCCGAGATCAACGACACCGAGCTGCTGCCGACGGCGACTTGTGCCACCTGTCACGACCCGCACGGCTCGGAGAACGAGCACCAGCTGCGGTGGCCGGTCGACACCCCGGACCCGCAGACGAATCTCTGCATGAAGTGCCACTACAACACCGGTGAGCTCGCGGCCAGCAGCACCCGCGGGGCACATGGGCCGCAGGGGTACGTCGTGCTGGGACAGGGGATGTACCGTCCCGGCAACATCACCATCGACACGCTGATCTCGCTCACCACCCACGCGAGCGATCGCAACCCGCGCCTCTGCGCCGGCTGCCACGTCAATCGGTACACGATCAACGATGCGGAGACCGGTGCCTTCGTCTTCAACTCGACGGGACACCTCTTCGCGGCGATTCCGTGCATCGACGGCCAGGGCGTGCCCCAGGCGAATCAGGACTGCGCGTACACCCCGACGACGCGCTCGTTCAAGAGCTGTGTCTCGGCCGGTTGCCATGAGACCGCGGCGATCGCGGCAGGGCGGTTCAACGGCGCCCGGCTCGACCTCAAGCTCCTCGCCGACCAGATCTGGGACGACAAGAACGGCAATGAGAACCTCGATGCCGCCCCGACGGACGGTGGCCTGCTCGCCATCGTGAAGCGCGACAATCCCGCCGCGCTCAACGACCCGAACTCGGTGACACCTGCCGAGGGAGCCCTGTTCAACGTCCGCACCTTCGGTGAGAATCGCTACGGACACCCCGACGGCTCCAAGGGCACCCACAATGCCTTCCTGGCCCGGGCGCTGCTGTCGGCGAACATCGTCGAGCTGCAGAACACCTATGGCCTGGGGCCCGTGGTTCGGGCCGAGGTGCAGGCCTTGGTCGACAAGTCGCTGAACCAGGCCAACGATCGTCAGCCCGGATTCTTCGTCCAGACCGCGCAACACTAGGATACTGCCGTGTTCCTCACCCTTTTGGGGCAGGAGCCGATCACCCCCGATGGCGTTTCGCCATCGGGGGTTGATTTGCAACAGATCACCGATTCGCTGTACAACGTCCCCGATTCGTTCGGTGCCGCGGTGGGCACCGTCCGGGACACCATCACCCCGCCACCGCTCCCCGGCGGGGTGGCCACGGTGGTGCGCTGGATCTTCGGCGTGCCACAGTGGATCCAGATCGGCGGGATCATCCTCGCCGCCGTGGTGGCGGCCGTGGTCTGCCGGCAGCTCTGGGTTCACCGCACGGCGATCCTGACCTGGCTCACCACCCGGCGCCGCGGGGTGCAGGCCTCGCTCGCGGCCGGGGTGATCGTGGTGCTGGCGGCGTTCACCTTCGCCGGCACCAAGAGCTGGGACTACATGCAGCACGACGCCGGGTTCTGCACCGGCTGCCACGTGATGGAGACGCCGTTCCAGAAGTTCTCCACCGGGGCCGGGAAGCACGAGGTGCTGACCTGCCACGACTGCCACCAGCAGTCGATCTACGCCAGCACGCGGCAGCTGGTGCTCTGGGTTGCCAACCGCCCGGTGACCATCGAGGACCATGCCCCGGTGCCCAACGCCCGGTGTGAGTCCTGTCATTCGTCCGAACCCGACACCGCCGTGGCCACCCACGTGCGGCGGCTCGCGGGGCACCGGGTGCACTTCGAGTCCGACTCGACGGCCCTCGATTCGCTGCTCTGCGTGACCTGCCACGGTGCCGAGGTGCACAGCTTCATCCCCTCGGGGCGCACCTGCTCGGGAAGCGGCTGTCACGAGCAACAAGGGGTGACCCTCGGCGCGATGGCCGACCTCCCCGAGATCTCGTGCGTCACCTGCCACAAGTTCGACGCCGACATGGTGCCGATGACCACCCGGGACTCCGCGGTGAGCATGCTGATGCCGCGACGGACCCAGTGCTTCAGCTGCCACGAGATGGCCGATCGGCTGCCGGACTACCAGATGGCACGCGACCCGCACGACGGCAAGTGCAGCTCGTGCCACGATGTGCACCGGGACTCGCTCCCCTCCGACGCCACGGCGAGCTGCAGCACCTGCCATGAGCTCGCCGCCAGTGCCTTCCACGAGGGGGTCAACCACCGGGCGGTGAAGAACGATTGCCTCACCTGCCACCAACCCCACCAGGCCTCGGCCGATGCGTCGGACTGC
>JAHEFN010000228.1 GCA_024640185.1 Gemmatimonadota bacterium
CGCGCCGTCGACAAGACCGCACGGCTCGAGCAGCTGATGGAGCGGCTCCCCGAATCTACGGCGCGGCCTGCGGTAGCGGCCGCCCTGGCGGATGTCAGCGATGACCTCGATGCCTCGGTAGAGGATTACGAGGTACTGCGGGACAAGCTGGAGAGGGAAGGGACCGCCCTGGAGGCGGACGGTCTCGACGTCCCGGCGATTGCCGCCCTCCTGCTGATGAACCACGACGAGACCAACGTCGGCGACTTCGTCGCGGCATACAACTCCAACCGGGCTCGCGCTATCGACCCGGGCGAGGCCGTCGAACTCGCCCTGGCCGGTCTGCGCCATCCCGCAGACATCGAGCTGGTGCGTGCACAGGCCACGCGCCTCGGGCTGCCGGTGTCGATCACCACCGCTCTGCTGCGACGCCGTGACGACGGACCTGAGGTGTATGAGCAGCTGCTCCGCGAGCTGGCCGGCCAAGGCGTCGAGGGCGAAACCCGACGCACGATTGCCGGGATCCTCGCCGTGTCGCTGGAGCCTGCGCAGGCGACGCAAGCCTGGCTGGCGGCCCGCAAAGCGCTCGCCGATCTGGGGCTGGAGGGTTCCTACGCGGATGTGGCCGCAGCCTTCGGTGCCTCGGACTACCGCGGGCCGCGCCGTTTCGCCCTGGCCTATGCCGCCCAGCGTCAGGCGCTGGCGCGCAGCAAAGTCGAGGGAGCGGATCGCTTCGCTCCTGAGCTCGCTCACGACGGTACCCGGCAGCAGACCGACAGCTGGACCCGCGACCGCATCCCGCCGGGCCTGTACGACTTCGACCCGTTCACCCTCCTCTTCTACCACTGGGTCATCACCAAGGGCAGCCATGGATCGCTGGGCTGGGAGCCGATCTATCGCGATCAGTCGTGGGCACAAGACCGGGGATCGTGGTGGGGGGAAACCTTCGGCGGCTGGGGTGGTGGCGGCGGCTTCAGCGGCGGCGGTGGCGGTTCATCGTGGGGCGGCGGCAGCTGGGGCGGCGGCGGCTTCGGCGGCTGGGGTGGTGGCGGCGGGTTCAGCGGTGGGGGCGGGGGGTTCAGCGGTGGGGGCGGCGGCTCGAGCTGGTGAGTCTCCCGGAAGTCCGTCGCATCGAATCGACGAGTAACCCGGCCATCAGGCGCTGGCGAGAGCTCCACAAACGCCGGGAACGCGATCGCCAGGCGCTCTGCATGATCGAGGGTGCCCGCGAGGTGAGCCGGGCCGCGAGCGCCGATGTCGAGTTCGAGTCGGTGCTCGTCGGCGACAAGGCGGCACCATCCGAGATCGAGCTGGCAGCTGTGCTCAACCGGCGCGGGGCACTTCGGTACGAGGTCGGGGAAGCCGCTATGGGCAAGGTCTCGGGTCGGGCTCACGCCGCCGCCATCATCGGCATAGCCCACTCCCCCACTTTCGGGTTGGACGCTCTCGCGCTGAGCGATGTGCCCCTGCTGCTGATCGCCGACGCCATTGAGAAGCCGGGCAACGTCGGTGCGATGATCCGAAGTGCCGACGGCGCCGGGGCCGACGCCGTGATCTTCTCCGATCCTGCCACCGACCTCGTCAACCCCAATGTGATCCGGGCATCCCAGGGTGCCGTGTTCTCGGGCACAGTGGGAGCCGAGTCGGGCGAGAACGTGGCCGGATGGCTCACCGCCCGGGAAATCCCCGTAGTGGCGGCCACCGCGGAGGCCCCCACGCTGCTGTGGGAATTCGACTTCACAGGCCCCATCGCCATCGTCATCGGCAGCGAACACGCCGGTCTCTCAGCACCGTGGCGCGGAGTCCCCCGGATCGCCATCCCCATGCGCGGCCACAGCGACAGCCTCAACGCCGCCACCGCCGCCGCCCTGCTCCTCTACGAATCCGTCCGCCAGCGGAGGTAGTGCGGGCTCCAGGTCGGCGTCCGCCGGCGCGACGATCGACACCGGGGCGCCCCGATCGGCGAGGCGGCGCACGAGCGCGCTCGGCCGATCCCGGTGGAGCCGCTGGTGACGATCACGTGTTTGTCGCGACGGTCCATCAGAAGAACCGCACGACGAGGATCAGCGACACCATCAGCACGGACGTGACCACCCCGGCGTTGATGAGGCCGCCGTGGCGGCGCTGAAACATGCCGGTACGGGCGAAGTAGGCAAGGTCGAGCACCCCGAGAAACGCCAGCATCCCGGCGGCGAACAGTCCCAACGAGTCGCCGCCCGGCTCCTCGGTCACCTGCAAGATCGCCCCGACTACCAGCACGGCTGCCAAGATCGAGTCGGTGAACACGAAAGGGATCTCGTGATCGACGAAGCCGGCCGGCAGCCACGGCTCGTCATGGGGCTGGCGGAACCAGGTCACCCAGTACACCGCGATGCCGAGGGCGACGGCGACCTCGAGGGCGGCGATGATCCAGGTGGCGGCGTCGCTGCTCACAGGCTGTCGGCCGACTTGTCAAGGAGCCGTTGCGGGATCTCGTCGCGACCGTACACGTCGTCGACGGTCTCCGCCCGCTTGACCAGCTCGGCGTCATCTCCGTTGACCAGCACCGATGCCGGGCGCGGCAGCGAGTTGAAGTTGGAGGCGGAACTCTCCTGGTAGGCGCCCGTCTCGAGGAACGCCACGATGTCGCCCTGGTTCACCTCGGGAACCCGGGCCCCGAGCACGATCTGGTCGGCGTAACACGAGTGGCCGACGATGTCGGCGGTCTGCGTGGCCGGCGCTTCCGGGTCCGCCACGAAAACGAACGGATGACGGTTGTGCTCGAACACCCCGCCGGCGAGGAAGAAGTACGTCGTGTCGGTGAGCACCCAGGTGTACGGGATCGGGCTGGTCTGGCGTTTCACCGTCTTGACCGAGGCGAGGTGGATTCCGCTATCGCCGTACAGCGCCCGGCCCGGCTCGACCTGGAGCCGAACCCCCTCGATGCCGACACCGTTGCGGGGCAGCTCGCGGCGCAGCGTGCCGGCAACGGCCCGCCCGTACTCCTCGATGGTCGGCGGCGACTTCGGCTCGGGATGACTGGTGAGCACGGCGAGGATCCTGGCCAGCAGAGCGTGGTAAGCCTTCTCGCCGAGACCTCTGATACCCACAAGGAACGGGTAGCCCAGCGCAGTGAGCACGAATTCGGAGCGGGGAAACTCCTTGTTGTGCGGGTCGCGGGGACTGGCGAAACCGCCGCCGATGTCGATCTCAGACGGCTGCCAGCCGCCCCAGGCCCGGGACAGCTCGCCGATCAGGCGGGCGAGGCGCACCATCATCCCCTCCCAGAACCACAGGCCGGGATGATGGCGCCCGGCGTGGAAGTGGATGCCCACCAACTCGACGTTCGGCATCGCGAGCGCTCGCCATCCCATTTCCGGCAAGTACTCCGGCGGGACACCCGACTTGTACACCTGCACCCCGAGGTCGATCGGCACGCTCAGCTGCGAGAAGTCGGTGCGCCGCCACAGGTTGGGCAGCGCCGGTTTGACCCGGAAGCGGATGCGAGCCGTGGTGTTCAGCTCGGCGGCGATGGCCTGGATAGAGTCGATCTCGGTGACATCCTCCACCGTTATCCGTACGCCGGCTGCTACACAGCGTGTCAAGTGCTCGCGGGACTTACCCCCTCCGTTGACCGACACTCGCTCCGGGTCGACGCCGGTCTTCAACACGCCGTCCAGCTCCTCGGGGGAGTAGATGTCGGCGCCGGCTCCGAGGTTGGAAAGCAACTGCCGGGTGGCGAGCAGGTTGTTGGCCTTCATCGCCGGGAGCACGTCGACGGGTCCCGGCCAGCCGGCCGCGAATGCGTCTCGGAAGCGGCGCAGGTTCTCCCGTAGCTGGGCTTCCGAGAACACGAACAGGGGAGTCCCGAACCGGTCGGCGAGGTCGAGGGTGCTGGCACCTTCGACGTGGAGCACCCCGTTGCGGACGGAGAGGCAGTCGAAGTCGCGCATGGCGGCGGACCAGTGGGGAAGGGACGTTTCGGTCATGGCAACCTCCTCGCGTTGATGCTACCGATGGCGCCGTCGCTGTCGTTGTCGGACCAACCAGTTGCCCGTCGCGACCGGTTGGCTGGCGACTCCGGTCCAGTAGCGCAGCGGTGGCGTGCCAATCTCTCGTACCGGCAACCGGCCTGCTGTAGGCCCACTCGGTGACGCCGGTCGGGATTACCTAACTCCGGCGGAAGACGGCCCGGAATTCCCGGTTAGGGCTCCCCGGTGCCGATGCCAGGGACGCGCCCCACCGACTGAGCCTGTGAACCGGGTGCCACACCGGTGCCGGTCCCGGTTTCACGGTTGTCTTTTTGGCGGCCGGTCTGGGTACCTGAACTCCCACAAACCTCAGTGTCCGCTATCGGCACCTCGGCGAGCGTTCAGGAATCCCGGTACGACCGGGCAGATACTTGATCGAACATATGTTCGATAGTAGGTTGACTGGCCCGACGAGAGGGCACTTCCCGATGCTCGGCCAGAGATCGTTCGCTGATCTGGGCACCCCGCTGTACGACGTCACGTTCGTGATCCTTGATCTGGAGACCACCGGCACAACCGCCGCCAGCTGTGAGATCACGGAGATCGGAGCCGTGAAGTACC
>JAHEFN010000013.1 GCA_024640185.1 Gemmatimonadota bacterium
GAACCCGACCCTCGGTGCCGTCGGCCACCCGTCGCACCTTCAGGTGTTGGGCGTCCTCCGGGGCGATGACGATCTCCGCCCCGACCTCGATCGCGCCCGGCGGCACCATGGCCCGGATCATGAGGGGCGCCTCGCAGCCACGGCCCACCAATCGGTGTCCTGGCATGCGTCGACCACCTGCCAGCCGGCGGCGTCGAGCACCGGTCGGAAGAGCGGCGCCTCGGCCTGCTCCATCCCGGAGAAGATCGCGACCCCTGCCGGCACCAGCGCATCGTGGATCGCCGGCAACAGCAGGACGTTTGCGGTCCGCAGGATGTTGGCGCAGACCACCTCGGCCGGCCCCACCAGCGGGCCCAACACCGCAGCGTCACCACGCAGGAATGTGGTGCGATCCGTGACGCCGTTGCGACGGGCGTTCGCTTCCGCGATCGGCAGGGCGTCCGTGTCCACCTCGATGCCGACAGCGTGATCGGCCCCAAGTCGCACCGCAGCAATCGCCAGGATCCCCGACCCACTGCCGAAGTCGAGGACCCGACAGCCGTCGAGCGGTTGGCGTTCGAGGAGGGTCATCGCGGCCCGGGTTGAGCCATGCTCGCCACTGCCGAAGGCCGATTCGGGGTCGAGGGTCACCACCACCGTGTCGGCCGCCTCCGCCACGGGAAGCCAGGAGGGGGTGATCACCAGTCGCCCGAAGCGGTGGGTCGAGATCCCGTCCCGCCAGCGAACCGTCCAGTCGATCGGCTCCCGCTCGGTGATGTCGGCAGCCAAGCCGCCAAAGCGGGCCGTGAGGGTGTCCGTCAATCGCTGGGCCGCGTCTCGGCTGCCGAGAATCGTCGAGAACGAACCGGGCGCCAGTTCTTCAACGCCTTGCCCGGTGGCGGCCACCACCGCCCCGGCCACCAGGGCACCATCCTCGGGACGGCAGGAGAGCGCGACATGCCACCAACTGGCGGTCATGCCCCGAGCGCTTCCTTGAGCTTGGTCCAGAACGATTGGCCGTCCTGGTCGGGGCCGCTCTCCTCATGGGGCGCCAGCTCGGCGAACAGGCGACGCTGCTCATCGTTGAGACTCTTCGGCGTCCAGACCCGGACCCGCACGTTGAGGTTGCCGACGGCGTTGGCACCGAGCCGAGGCATCCCCTTCCCCCTGAGCTTGATCACCGATCCGGATTGCACGCCGGAGGGGATCTCGAGTGTCTCGTCACCATGTGGCGTCGGGACCGTCAGGGTGGCCCCGAGTGCGGCCTGCGAGAAGGCCACCGGCAGTTCAAGCCAGAGGTCGTCCCCGTCGCGAGTGAACTGGTCGTCGCCCTTCACCTCGATCATCACGATCAGGTCGCCAGCCGGGCCCCCTCGTTGGCCGGCCGCACCCTGCCCCCGCAAGGTGATGTAGTTCTGGGTCGAGACCCCCTTGGGGATGTCGACGCTCACGGTGCGTTCGCTCTTGATCCGTCCCTCACCTCGACAGACCTCGCAGGGGGTCCGGATCACCGTGCCTTCGCCGCGGCAACTGCTGCACGGGCCGACCTGCACGAACTGCCCGAAGACCGAGCGCGCCGCCCGGCGGACCTCGCCCGAACCGCCACAACTGCCGCAAGGCACCGGCTTGGTCCCCTTGCCAGCCCCACTGCCGGCACAGGTCGCGCACGGCCCCATCGTCTTGAGCTTGATCGATCGCTTGGCACCGGTGACGACCTCGTTCAGGGAGAGTCGGACCGTCACCTTCACATCCTGACCGCGGCGCATGTCGCCACCGCCTCGGCCACCGAAGATGCCATCGAACCCCGACATCCCCCCGAAGTCGCGCATGAAGATGTTGAGCGCGTCGGACAGGTCGATGTGTTCGAACCCACCGAATCCCCCGCCCCCCGCCGCCGGTGCTGAACCGAACCGGTCATAGTGGGCGCGCTTGTCGGGGTCGGAGAGGATCTGGTAGGCCTCGCTCAACGCCTTGAACTTTGCCTCGGCATCCTCGGAGCTGTTGCGGTCGGGGTGGTATTCCATCGCGAGCTTGCGGTAGGCTCGCTTGATGTCATCAGCGGTGGCATCACGGAACACGCCCAGCGTCTGGTAGTAATCGCTCACTGCAGCAGTCCTTCAACCAGGCGACCGGTATGCTCGACCAGCCCGATGATTTTGTCGTAAGGCATGCGCGTGGGTCCGAGCACACCGATGACGCCGGTGGCCCCGCCACGCCGATAGGTACTGGTCACGAGGGTGAAGCCCGTGAGGCCGGGATTGCCGTGCTCACCGCCGATGGTGACCACCAGCCCCTCACTGCGCCGCGCGGCGAGCGCGTCGCGGAGCACATCCTGGCGTTCGGTGATCGACAGCAGGGAGCGCATCTGCTCCGAGGTGGCAAACTCCGGCTGGTCGACCAACACGGCCGCACTGCCGAGCATCACCGGCTCGCCCCGCTCCTCGATGGCAAAGAGCCCATCGCCCTCGGCCAACACGATGTCCAACAGGTCCCCCGCGGTGCCACTGCGGGCCACATCGCGGAGCCGCGCACCGAACGAGGCGCGGATCTCCCGCAGGGTCAGCCCGGCCAGCCGCTCGTTGAGGATCCGTTGGACCTCTTCGACCTGGACCGGCTCCACCGCGCAGGGCACCCGGACATAGATCGTCCGGACCGCACCGCTCTTGAGGTTGAGCACCAGCAACAGGCGCTCCGACGAGACGGGCACGAGGTCGATCTGCTCGAGCAGGATCTCCTCGAGCGCCGGCGCGACGGCCACCCCGAGTTCCTGGGTGAGTATGCCCAACACCTGGGCAGCCCGTCGCAGCAGCTCCTCGCTGGCGACCGAGGCCGCCGTCAGTTCGATTTCGAGCACGTCGCGCGACTCGGAGTCAGGGAGACTCCGATGGCTCATGGCGTCGACATAGACGCGGTAGGCGCGGTCGGTCGGGATGCGCCCCGCCGAGGTGTGGGGGTGATAGAGAAACCCCTTCGCCTCGAGATCGGCCATGCTCGACCGGATCGAGGCCGGGGAAATCCCCAGCCCCGAACGCCGTGCCACCGTCTGGCTTCCGACCGGCTCCGCCGTGGCGATGTAGGTCTCCACCACCGCGCTGAGGACCTGGCCCTCGCGCTCACTCAACGACTCAAGTTCTGCCATCGGCGAAAGTTAGGAGACCGCGAGCCGAGTGACCAGCGCATCGAGTCGGAGCCACCCCATCGGGGTGAGCCGAATCCGGGCGCCGGCAATCGCCGCCCACCCCTCGGCGACCCAGCGATTGGCCAACCCGTCCGGCAGTTCCGAGAGTGGCAGGCCACCATCGGTCCTGAGCCCGAGGTACCGCCCCTCGAGGGCCAACTGCTCGGCGTCGAGCCGCTCCTCGCCGGCGGTGACCTCTCCCCCCTCCTCTGCGACCCGCTTGGCGTAGGCCACCCACTCCCGTTCATTCCATGACCTGACGCCGCCAAGGAAGGAATGGGCGCTCGGGCCGAGGCCGAGGTACTCCGCCCCGCCCCAATACGCCGCGTTGTGGCGAGCCCGCCGACCCGGCCGGGCCGCGTTGGAGACTTCGTAGTGCTCGAACCCCGCCGCGGTGATCTGTCGGTGGGCCTCCAGATAGTCGCGTTCATACCGGTCGTCGGTGGTCGGTCGGACGGTGCCCCGGTCGGTCCACCGGGCCAGCGGCGTGTGCGGCTCGATGGTCAACCCATAGAGCGACAGGTGCTCCGGCTCGAGCGCCAGGGTCAGCTCCAGGTCACGCCGCCAGTCCCGGGCGAGCTCGGCCGGCAACGCGAAGATCAAGTCGAGCGAGATGTTGGTGAGTCCCGCCGCGCGGAGGGTCGCCATCGCGGGGGCGACCTGCTCGGCGACATGGGTGCGGTGCATCCAGGCGAGCGCTGCCGGATCGTGACTCTGCACACCGAGCGAGATACGGGTGACACCCGCGCGGAACCACCCGCGGGCGGACGCCGTCGTCACATCGTCGGGATTGGCTTCGAGGGTGACCTCGGCGTCGGGAGCCAGTGGACGATCGCGGGTCAGCCGGTCGAGCAGTTCGGCGATGGTGTCCGCCGCCAGCCGCGAGGGGGTGCCGCCACCGAAGTAGATGGTGGCGATCTCCCTCGCCTCGGCGACCGACGGATGATGACCCCGCGCCTGCCATTCGGCCGTGATGGCATCCGCAAACGCACGGTCGGGCGTGGCACGCCGCACCGCGATGGCGAAGTCGCAATAGGAGCAGCGCCGGGCGCAGAACGGGACATGGAGATAGAGGTGCACCGCGAGAATATCGCACCCTCGGACACAAAGCGTCACACCCCACACGCAAGCGGTCGACGTGCGAGGAGACCGGCCACGCTCCGTGGCCCGATGGTCTCCTCCGACGCGAGGAGGCACCAACGCGGTTGCGGAAGATCGGATTCGCCGCACTCGGTCTCTCCGACCCAAGCCAAGCGGCTCGCGGCTCAGAACCGATCTTCTCTCACCGAGGGTGCCGCCTCGCGTCCACGCCACCTCGTCACGAGATCGCCTCCCCGACGCCGGTGCTCACAGCCGTCGAAACATCCCGCCAGGCCCCTGCTCCACCAGGCCGCCCAGTTCCAAGCCGAGAAGCGCACCGAGGAGGGTCCCCACGGGCAAGCCAACCTGCACGGCAATGGCGTCGAGGTGGGTTTCCTCGTGACTGAGCGCACCGTACACCCGGGCCTCCTCCGGGGAGAGACCAGGCACCGGTGCGTCGTCGCGGCTCGGTGTCGCATCGACGAGCCCCAGGAGCGCCGGCAGTTCGCCGGGATCGAGCAGCGGCATGGCCCCATCCCGGAGCAGTCGGTTGGTCCCCCGAGAGGTTGGCGAGTCGATCGGGCCCGGCACGGCCATGACCTCCCGTCCCTGTTCGAGCGCCGCGGCGACCGTGAGAAGGGTGCCCGAGCCGGCCGCCGCCTCGACCACCACGACCGCGCGGGAGAGTCCACTGATGATCCGATTGCGGCGGGGGAATGCCCCACGCGTGGCCTGCTGACCCGGGGGATGCTCCGAGACCAACAGCCCCTCGGCCGACACGCGATCGTAGAGCCGCTGATTCTGCCGAGGATAGGCCACGTCCGCCCCGGTCCCCAACACGGCGATGGTCGTGCCTCCAACCGCGAGGGCAGCCGACTGGGCGACCGCGTCGAGCCCGCGGGCCAAACCGCTGACCACCACGAGCCCGGCATGCGCGGCAGCCCGTGCGATCCCGGCCGCCACCCGCTCGCCGTACCGTGAGTGGTTTCGTGACCCGATGATGGCCACCGCGGCCTGCTGCAGCAGCGCAGTTCGGCCGAGACAGAAGAGGAGTGGCGGAGGATCGGGAATCGCCCGAAGCAGCGGAGGGTACCCTGGATCACCGGGGACGAGGAGCTGCTGGCCGGCGGCGGCGGCACGTTCGAGGAGCGGCGTGGCGGGCTGGCGTGCGGCAGAGCGCACCAGGCGTGCGCTTCGGGGAGTGAATCCCTCGACGTCGAGGAGGTCGGCATGCCGCGCCGTGAGGGTGGCCCGGGCGGAACCGAAGTGTCGGGTGAGCGCCGCGATGCGTCGGGCGCCGAGCCCGGGCACGCAGGCGAGGGAGATCCACGCCAGACGTTCGCCTGGATCAGTCGTGCCCCGGGTCGGTCTCTCCCCAGTCGAGGTCCCACGTTGCGTCGTCGTCATCGGCTGCCTTCGTGGAACTCCCGTCATCCTGTTCGGCGAGGCGAGCCGCCGCGACGACTCGCCAGAATGCTTCCTGCAAGTCCTCGAGACCGAGTCGTGCCACCGAGGAGATGGCGACCGTCGCGACAGCGTCCTCCGCCTCGATGCTCGGCAGGTCCGCATCTTCCGCGAGCAGATCGCGCTTGCTCAACACCAACACGTGGGGCTTGGCCGCGAGGGCCGGGCTGTGCAACGCCACTTCCCGACGGAGCTTCGCGTAGACCGCTGCAGGCTCCTCGGCATCGAGGGGCACGAGATAGGCCAACACCCGGGTCCGCTCGACATGCTGAAGGAACTGAAGCCCGAGGCCCTTCCCCTCGTGCGCGCCCTCGATGATGCCCGGGATGTCCGCCACCACGAAGGTGCGCGAGCCGGAGAGGCCGACCACGCCGAGGTTCGGTTCGAGTGTCGTGAAGGGATAGTCCGCGATCTTCGGACGGGCGGCACTGATCGCCGAAAGAAGGGTGCTCTTTCCTGCGTTCGGTTCACCGACGAGACCGACGTCGGCGATCAGCTTGAGGACCAGGCTGATCCGTCGCTGTTGCCCCTCGCCACCCGGTTCCCATTCCCGCGGAGACCGATGGGTCGCCGTGGCGAAGCCGTGATTGCCACGGCCACCTCGACCACCCCGGGCCAGCAGGAGGGTGTCCCCGTCGTCGAGCACCTCCCCGAGGAGGGCCCCGGTCTCCTCATCACGCACTTCGGTGCCCGGGGGCACCGGCAGGTAGAGATCATCCGCCGTGGCCCCGGTCATCTTCTTGCCCTTGCCGGGCACCCCGGACTCCGCCCGCCAGATGGGGTGGTACCGGAAGTCGAGCAGCGTGGAGAGGTTGCCGTTGCCTCGGAGGTACACCGAGCCGCCCCCGCCGCCGTCGCCACCATCAGGGCCGCCCTTGGGCTTGAACTTGAACCGGGCGAACGAACAGGCGCCGTCGCCACCCCGGCCTGCGTGGACCTCGACCGTGACGCGATCGACGAAGCTCATGGGCCGGGGCTCCAGCCCTCTTTGACCAGCTCCCAGAGCTCCTTGATCTCCTTGTAGTCGTCGTAGCTCACGAAGCCGTTGACGATCGCCAGCGTCGCCTCGACCATCGCGAAGGTCGCCCCGGCGTTGAGGGCTCCACGAAGATGGGAATGCAGCTGGCGTGGCGCGTTGAGGACCGCCGTCTGGGCCACGGTGCAGAGCTCGCGCCGGGCGAGGTCGAGTCCCGGGCGCGACAGGGTACGCCCATAGCCCTCCGTCAGCATCCAGGCATCGAGCGCGGGATGCAGGCCCCGCTGGTTCTCGCGGAGCTTGGCATAGTTGTCACCATACACCGTCCGGCAGGTCACCTCGCCACGCCGGGTCCAGGTTCGGTGCTCGCCATAGCCGGTCGGTTCGGCCTCGTCGACCACCGGCGGCGTGCCGATCGCCTTCCGCCAGAGCGCGGCCGCGACCAGCGCGCGGGGCCAGCCCACCATCAGCACCGACTGCAGCACCAGTTCGTCACCCCACAGCGGTGCCATCCCGACGGCCAGCGCCTCAGCGACGCGGTCGCGCACCTCCGGCTCCTCGCCCTGGGCAATCGCCGCGGCAAGGGCGACCAGCGCCCGGCTGGCCTCGTCGAGGGTCTCCTTCGGTGTCTCCGTCATCATCGCTCCGTGTCACGCAAAGTCGAGCGCACCGCGCAATTCGGTCCGCCCCGTGGGCTCGCCGCGGGTGTTGTAGATCACCGGCTCACGCCAGGGATCGAGTTCGGGCCACCGCGACGTCTCTCCAGGCATCAGGCGCTCGACCACACGCTCCATGACGCCAACCATGGCAATCGCCGCCGCCCGCATGTCGCCATCCTCGACCTTGAGGGCGATCCCCACCCGTCGGGTCGGCAAGGCGGCCGCATAGACCCCTTCGGCACCGACCTTGACGAGGATGCCGCCCGGCCAAGCCTGCATCATCGCGGTGTCGAGTCTTCCCCGCCCCGCGATGAGATAGGGGTGCGCCAGCATCGCCTCACGAATCGTCGCGGCCGCCGGATCCTGGCTGGCACCCAACCGGGCCCAGGCCAGCGCCAGCCCATCGAGCCGTGTGGCAACGGCCGCCGCGGTGCAGCCGTCAATCCCCCACACCAGGCCGTCCATCCCCACCCCACTCCAGTCGGCGATGGTCGCGGCCACCGCGTCCTGCACCGGATGGCCCACCGACTGATACCCGCCGAGTGGCCACTCCGCCAACTGCGCGAGAGCCAGCATCGCGGCGTGATTGCCAGAACAGTTGCTTGCCAACGGGCCGAGGGTGGCGCCACTGCGGACCATCTCGTCGGCCACCTTGGGGTCGAGCGAACGGTGCCCCCCACAGGAGAGATCCGACTCCGACAGCCCGGTCGCTGCCAGCCAGCGGGCCGCCACCTCCTGATGGAGCGCCTCGCCGTTGTGCGAGGCGCACGCCAGGGCGAGTTCCTCGGTTCGCAGGCCGAAGTGGTCCACCCCACCCCGTGCCACGAGGGGCATGAGTTGGAACGGCTTGGCGGTCGACCGCCAAAAGGTGGTCTGCGACCAGTCGCCGACACCAGCCACCGGCCGGCCATCGGCGTCGACGACCGCGACCGTCAGGCGGTGCCGGGATTCCACCCGGTTGCCCCGGGTATCGACAAGGATCAGATCTGCCATTGGGGGCCAAGATACCCGGTGGCGGTCGCGTGCGTCACCTTCCCGCGCCTACTTTGGGGGATGACCACCAGCATGCACGCACTCAGTCGAGACCGCATGGTCGAGATTCTCGATCAAATGGAGGGCATCCGGGTCGCCGTGATCGGCGATGTGATGCTCGATCGCTACCTGCTCGGGACGGTTGACCGGGTCTCGCCGGAGGCACCGGTCCCCGTCGTGGTCGTCGATGAGGAACGGGATGAACCCGGGGGTGCGGCCAACGTCGCTGCCAACATCGCAGCGCTGGGCGCGATCGCCGACCTGGTCGGGGCCATCGGTGATGATCCGGCCGGGGCTCGCCTGCGCGAGGTCCTCGGCAGCCATGAGGTCGAGTGTGGCGGGCTGATCACGGTGACCGGCCGGCCCACCACCACCAAGTCCCGAATCATCGCGCAGGGCCAGCAAGTCGTCCGCATCGATCGCGAGGTCGACAATGGCTTGGCCGACCGCTTCCGGGACGCCCTGGTCGAGGCTGCCCACCGGGTGATCGAGGCGGCCGACGTGCTGGTGCTGACCGACTACGACAAGGGTGTGCTCGATGAGGCACTGATCACCGATCTGGTGGCGATCGCCCGGCAGCAGCAGATCCCGATCGTCGCCGATCCCAAGCGGCGGCACTTCTTCGCCTTCAAGGGCGTGACCGTGCTGAAGCCCAATCGACGCGAACTCGATGACGCCCTGCATACCCACACCACCGGCGAGGATATCGACCTCACCGCGGCGCGGAGCCGACTCGACGTCGAGCACCTGCTGCTGACCCTCGGTGCCGACGGGATGGCCCTCGTCACCCCGGCAGACATCATCCTGCGAACCCCATCACGAGCCCTCGGGGTCTTCGATGTCTCGGGTGCCGGCGATACGGTGACCGCCTGGGTTGCCGCGACCCTCGCCGTCGGCGGGACCGTGACGGAAGCGGCCTGGTTGGCGAATCTCGCGGCTGGGATCGAGGTCGGGAAGCAGGGGACCGCCACGGTCTCGCCCAGCGAGGTCCTCGCGGCCTGCGAAGCCCTCCACGGCGGGTAGGTTTTCCACAAAGCCTGCTTTTCCACAGAGACCCCACCGCCAGGCGAGGCACTCCAGGACGACAAGACGGCCGCAATCACCAGGATTGCGGCCGTCTTGTGCACTGTTCCGAGCCAGCCCGGGAGGCTCCACTCACTGACTGACCCGGCGACCCTCCCCATCCAGCGGGATGGTTCGGGGCGATGGGCGATGAGGGGCTCGAACCCCCGACCTCGCGCATGTGAGGCGCGCGCTCTAACCAGCTGAGCTAATCGCCCGCTCCGGCGGGAGGGGATGATACCATTCTTCGGATGGACCTGCAAGCCAGTGGCCCCGGAGGGATTCGAACCCCCGACCCTCGGATTATGAGTCCGGTGCTCTAACCACCTGAGCTACGGGGCCCAACAGACACAACAACAACACCTTACAGCCCACCGTTCGAGTACTTTCTTTTCCACAGAGGGAGTGAGTCATACCCCCTCCCCCCTCATTTTGGGTCGGTTCTCCACATCCGGAATCGCCGAGGGCTATTTGGTGCCCCGGACCTTGGCATAGAGGTCGAGATGGGCCTGGGTCATCCGGTCCACGGTGAACCGCTCCTTGACGCGTGCGTGCCCCTGCGCACCGAGCTTCTGTCGCAACCCCGCGTCCTCGGCAAGGACGCGCATCGCGTCGGCGAGGGCCCTGGCATCCCGGATCGGGACCTCGAGACCGGTCTCCATTGGCACGTTCACCTCGCGTACTCCCGAGGGGACCGCCGTGGTGATCACCGGACGCCGAGCCGCCATCGCCTCGAGCAGGACCATGCCGAACATTTCCTGAACCGTCACCGAGGGCAACACCAGGAAATCGGCATCCGCCATCCGCCGGGGAAGATCCTCGTCGGGGTATTCCCCCCACCACTTCACGCGGTCGCTGACCGCCAGGGCATCGGCGAGCGTGCGGAGCCGGTGGCGCTCCGGTCCGTCGCCCACCACGTCGAGCCGCAATTCGGGGACGAACTCCAGCGCCCGGAGGAGGAAGTCCACACCCTTCCAGGGCACCAGTTGCCCGATGAACAGCGCTTTCGGTGGATTGCCTGGCGGTGGTGGTGGCACGAGTTCCCAGCGGCGCTCATCGATGCCGAAGGGAATCACCTCGACCTTCTCCTCGAATCCCTTCAACTCGGTGGAGAGCGCAATGTGGGCCTTCGTGGGCACCACGATCGCCTCGGCGCTCCTGAGGGCATACCATCCCGGCAGCTTGTACTTCACGCTGCCGTAATCGGCGTGCTGGGTGACCACCAGCGGTGCGAGCGATGGCCGCAACGCATAGGTCAGGTCGGCGAGCGAGTTGGGGTGATGCAGATGGATCACGTCGGCACGACGCCAGGCCGCCGGGATGTAGGTCGGCGCCAGCTCCTGCGAGCCAACCGGGGCAAACGACCAATGTCGCCTGACGGCGGCACGACGACGTTGCCCCGGACGGGGGTCGCCGAACGCGGTGACCGCAATCACCTCGGCCTCGTGGCCTCGATCGGCCAATCCTTCGGCCAGTCCCTGCACCACCCGCTCCATGCCACCGGAGTGGGGCCAGTAGTACTTGGCAAGCTGGAGGATTCGCATGGGGTGGAAAGTAACGGCCTCCGGGGCATCTTTCTCCAGTGCGCGTCCTGATCCTCTCCCCCGAGCCCACCCCGATGGGCCTCCTCCACTCCCTGGTCGCCTTGGGCGTCGAGCCGATCGTGGCCCGAGCGCGGGGCGAAACGGCCGCCGAGGGACTGGTGCGCTTCGAGCGGGTCAGCACGCGGGGCAAGCCCGACGACCCGATGGACCTGCGCTGGTCGCGCAAGGCGTTGCGGGTTCTCGTCCGCGACCTCCGACCCGACCTGATCCACATCGTGGCCGATCCGTGGACCCCGACCGCCGAGGCCGGCGCGGCCGCGGCCCGTGACCTCAAGATCCCCTATGTGCTTGTTGGCAGTGCCTCGCTCGGTGGCCCGAAGGGAATCACGGCCAGGTGGCAGGCACGCCGCATCCGCGATGGGGCCGCTGGGTTGGCCGGGACCGTGGCCCCGGCACTCGCGCACCTCGCCGAGGACGCGGCCGACGGTCCGCGCGCCGTCCTCCCCCATCTGGGGTTCGACATTCCGCCCAAGGTCGAGGCGCGCCCCGATCCCCCCTTCCCCACCCTGGCGGTGTTCGGTCGCGTCGTGCCCGAGCGCGGGATCGACCTGCTGCTGGAGGCGCTGGCGGAGGTCTTCGGTGAGTGGCGGCTGCGGATCGTGGGGAGCGGACCGGAGCAGGAGGCCCTCGAGGCTCAGGCACAGCGTCTGGGACTCTCCGCCCGGATCGAATGGCTCGGGGGCCTCCCCAGACACGACCTGGGGCCACTCTGGAGCGAGATCGACGTGGTCGTGGCCCCGTCGCGATCGACGCCGACCTGGATCGAGCCCACCGGGTCGATCATCCTCGAGGCGATGTCACACGGCATCGCCGTGGTGGTCAGTCGGTCGGGCGCCCTGCCCGGGGTCGTGGGGGAGGCGGGGATGATCGTGGACGAGGACGACCGCCCGGCGCTCTCCCGGGCGCTCCAAGGCTTGGTCGAGCAACCAGGTCGTACCCGGGGACTCGGCGCGGCCGCCCGCAAGCGGCTGCTTGAGCAGTACGGCTTCGGGCCGATCGCCGAACGCACCGTTCGGCTGTGGCGGGCATCGGTCGACACCAGGGGCTGAGCACCAGTGGCGCCCGTTCCCTCTCACGCTCAGAGGCCGAAGTACGCCTTGTACCATGCCACAAAGTGCCCGACACCCTCATCGACCGGCGTGCGGGGATGGAAGCCGACATCCTCGACGAGGGCGTCGACGTCGGCCCACGTGGCCGGGACGTCGCCCATCTGCATCGGCACCATGATCTTCTCGGCGGTCTTGCCGAGATGGTGTTCGAGCGAGGCGATGAGGTCCAGCAACGGGGTGGGTTCGTTGTTGCCGATGTTGTAGACCCGGTATGGTGCCGTCGATGACGCCGAATCCGGGGCGTCACCCGACCAACTGAGGTCGGACGATGCCACGTGGTCGCTGGTGCGCACCACCCCTTCCACGATGTCGGCCACATACGTGAAGTCACGCTGCATCTTGCCGTGATTGAAGACCTCGATCGGTCGTCCCTCGAGGATCGCCTTCGTGAACAGGAAGAGCGCCATGTCCGGTCGGCCCCACGGACCATAGACGGTGAAGAACCGGAGTCCGGTCGTGGGCAGCCCATACAGGTGACTGTAGGAGTGGGCCATCAACTCGTTGGCCTTCTTGGTCGCCGCATAGAGGGAGACCGGATGATCGACGTTCTGGTGCACCGAGAATGGCATCGCGGTGTTCAGGCCGTAGACCGATGAGGTCGAGGCATAGGTGAGGTGCTCCGCACCGTGGTGTCGGGCGCCCTCGAGGACGTGCAGGAAACCGGTCACATTGCTGTTGACATAGGCGTGGGGGTGCGAGACCGAGTACCGGACCCCTGCCTGCGCGGCGAGGTGAATCACCCGGGGAAATCGCTCTGCCGTGAAGAGGCGCTCCATCCCCTCCCGGTCAGCGACGTCGCATTCGACGAACCGGAAGTTCGGATGACGCCGCAATCGCTCGAGACGGGCATGCTTGAGGGTCGGATCGTAGTAGTCGTTCAGGTTGTCGAGGCCGACCACCTCATCGCCACGCTCAAGCAGTCGCTCGCTGACGTGGTAGCCGATGAACCCCGCCGCGCCGGTCACCAAGTGCTTCATTCCGACTCCCTCATGAGTTTGGCCGGTCCCTGCGGGGCCGGCTCCACCGTGACGCCCTCGCGACGCAGCTGTTCAGCCCGCCATGGTTCGAGGCGGACCAACACCGCGAGCATCGATGCCTCGAGGTCCTGACCCAGCACATCCCCATGACGATGCAACTGGCCGAGGCGCTTGCCATCTGCAGGATTCAGCAGGACCCGTACCACGGGGCGCAGCGACTCGGCCCGCCCCCGCAGGGCCGCCTTCAGCGGCACCAGGCCATCGGTGCGCATCGTGGTGGTGAACACCGCCTCCGGCCAGAGCTCGTGCGCCCTGCCGGCGAACGCCGTCGGATCCTCCAGCAGATCGATCTTGTTGAAGACCACCAGGCTGGGCCGGTCACTGAAGCCCAGTTCGACGAGGACCTCGTCGACGGTGGCCATGTGATCCTCCCACTCGGGATGCGAGGCGTCGGTGACATGCAGCAGCAGGTCGGCCTCGCCGGCCTCCTCGAGGGTGGCCCGGAACGAGGCCACCAGGTGATGGGGCAGCTTGCGGATGAAGCCGACCGTGTCGGTGAGTCGCACCCGGAGGTTCTCGCCGAGATCGATCTCCCGGGTGAGGGTATCGAGGGTGGCGAAGAGGCGATCCTCCACGAAGATGTCGTGCTCGCCGGAGAGCGACCGCAGGACACTCGACTTGCCCGCGTTGGTATAGCCGACCAGTGCCACCGTGAGCATCGGGGCGCGCCCACGGCGGATCGTCTCGCGATGCCGACCGACGTCCCGCAACTTGGCACGCAACAAACCGATCTTCTCGCGAATCATCCGGCGATCGGTCTCCAACTGGGTCTCACCCGGTCCCCGCAGGCCGATGCCACCGCGAATCCTCGACAGGTGGGTCCACATCCTGGTGAGGCGGGGCAGCATGTACTGCAGCTGGGCCAGTTCGACCTGGAGCTTCGCCTCATGGGTCCGTGCGCGGGTCGCAAAGATGTCGAGGATCAGCTCGGCCCGATCCATCACCCGGATCCGCAACTGGTCCTCGAGCCCCTGCCCCTGTGCTGGTGAGAGTTCCTCGTCGAACACCACCAGGGTGGCCTTCGTGTCGAAGGCGAGCAGGGCCAATTCCTCGACCTTCCCCTCGCCGATCAGGGTCGAGGCGTTGGCCGACGCGACCTGCTGGGTGAGCCGGCCGACGACCTGCGCACCGGCGGTATCGACGAGCCGCTCGAGCTCCTCGAGGTGTTCGGTCATCTTCTGGGTGTCGGTGGTGCCCTTGCGGGGTGCGGCCACCAGGATCACCCGCTCACTCGGCGGGGCGACCTCAATCAACTCGCGGATGGTTCCCCCTCCTCGGCCTCGGTGCCGTCCTCGTCATTGCCCTCGCTCCGGCTGGCCCACCACGCCATCCGGTCGGCGATGCGCCGCTCGTGGCCGAAGGCGCCTGGGGCATAGAACGTCGTGCCTCGCAGCGCGTCGGGAAGGTACTCCTGCGGCACGAAGGCCGCGGGATCGTCGTGGGCATACCGGTAGTCCTCGCCGTAGCCGAGTTCCTTCAGGAGCGTGGTCGAGGCGTTGCGCAGGTGCAGCGGCACCGGGGCGGCAGGATGCTCGGTGGCCGCCGCCATCGCCGCCTTCCATCCCGTGTAGGCACGGTTCGACTTGGGAGCCGTCGCGAGATACACCGTGGCTTGTGCCAGGGCGAGTTCACCCTCGGGAGAGCCGAGGAACTCCCAGGCGTCCCGGGCGGCGATCACCTGCCCCAAGGCGCTGGGGTCGGCGAGCCCGATGTCCTCCGACGCCATCCGAACCAGTCGGCGAGCGATGTAGCGCGGGTCCTCCCCGCCGCGGAGGATGCGGGCGAGCCAGTAGAGCGCGCCCTGTGGGTCGCTGCCGCGGACGGCCTTGTGCAACGCCGAGATCAGGTCGTAGTGCTGTTCGCCGGACTTGTCGAAGGGTGGCACCCGTCGGGCCAGGGTGGCGGTGACCACCTCCGGCGTGATGGTGCCTCCTGCTCCCACGTGGGCCGCGGCCGCCTCGAGGACGGTGAGCACCCGCCGGGCGTCGCCATCGGCGATGGTGCTGAGCAGGGTCACCGCCGCCTCGGGCATGGCCAGCTGCATCGCCCCGAGTCCGCGGTCGCGGTCGGTGAGGGCCCGCCGGATCACGGTGGCAAGATCTTCCGTGGCCAAGGCCTCGAGCACCCAGACACGGGCTCGGGAGAGCAGCGCGGCGTTGAGGGCGAACGAGGGGTTCTCCGTCGTTGCCCCGATGAGCGTCACCACCCCACGCTCGACAGCGGGCAGGAAGGCATCCTGCTGGCCACGATTGAAGCGATGAATCTCGTCGACGAAGAGGATGGTCCCGGTGCCGACGGTGAGTCGCCCCTCGGACTCGCGGATGATCTCCCGCACCCTGGGCACGCCATCACTCACCGCCGAAAACGCCACGAAGTGTCGCGAGGCCGTGGTGGCGATCAGTCGGGCCAGCGTCGTCTTGCCGGTGCCCGGTGGCCCCCAGAAGATGCTGCTGCCCACGTCGCCCCGTCGAATGGCATCGCCCAACGGCTTGCCGCCATCGAGCAGGTGGCGCTGTCCGACGAACTCGTCGAGGGTGGCGGGACGGAGACGGGCGGCAAGCGGTTCCGGCGGTGTGAACAGCGAGCGAGCCGTCATGTCGACTCCGCCCTGGCAAGGGCGAGGAGGGCCTCCGGCGTATTGCGTGCGGGCTCAACCAGGACCGCCTCGAGCAGCCGACCGAGCAGCCGACCGAGTTCGGGGCCGGGTTCGGCCAGGCCAGCGGCCACCAGGTCGTCGCCACTGATCGCGAGCTCCCCTCGGGAGGTCGCCTCGCCGCGTTGCCGCACACCGCGGGCAACCTCGACCCAGCTGGCCGCGTCGGAACGGGCAATCGCCAGGGTCATCAGGTCATCAGCGGCGCCCCCGACCGTTGCCAACCAGCGGCGCACCGCCACCGGATCGCCTCCCCCGGGCGCCGCGGGTCCCCGATCAATCCCTCGGCCCCGCGAGATCTCCGCCCCGCTGGCCCGCAGGCGCCGAAGGATCGCCTCCACCGGCCGGCGCCAGGCGGCCAACAGCAGCACGGGGTCGAGGCAGATCGCCGCGGTCAGCGCGGGAGGGTCGGCC
>JAHEFN010000229.1 GCA_024640185.1 Gemmatimonadota bacterium
GGGTCGTACTGCTTGAGGTGTGGCATCATCACCGGGACCACGCCCCAGGCCATCGACAGCCGCTGGTAGGTCTCCGGCTCGGCCGTCAATGCCAGGATCGGGACACGCGGCCGGTACGAGGCGACGGTGCGGGCGGTGAAGCCGCTGGAGGTGAAGCAGACCACGGCTCGGGCGTTGAGCATGTCGGCGGCCGTCGCGAGGGCGACGGAGATCGCATCCTCGGTGGGGACCTCGCCGTCCTCGGTCCGCGCGAAATGGGGTGCGGGAATCTGCCAGCGGCGGCGCTCACCGTCGCGACCGATGTGGCGGACCGTCTCCACCTCGACCGCGATGCGGTTCATCGCCAGCACCGCCTCCCGGCCGTACTGGCCGATCGCGGTCTCGGCCGAGAGCATCACGGCGTCGGTGCCGTCGAGGATCGCGTTGGCGACGTCGGAGGCCTCGGCCCGGGTGGGTCGGGGATGGTTGACCATCGACTCGAGCATCTGGGTGGCGGTGATCACCGGCTTGCCGTAGCGATTGGCACGCTGGATCAGGCGTTTCTGGACCAAGGGGACCTGCTCGAACGGGAGTTCGACGCCGAGGTCGCCCCGGGCGACCATGATCGCGTCGGCGGCCTGCAGGATCTCGTCGAGGTGGTCCAGCGCGGTGTCCTTCTCGATCTTGGCGACCAGCCGGATGGTGCTGGGGATCATCGCGCGGACGGTCTCGACGTCGATCGCCCGCCGCACGAACGAAATCCCGATGTATTCGACCCCCAGGGCGACCACCCGGCGGACCTCCTCCTTGTCGGCTTCGGTGACCGCGGGGGCACTGACCTCGGCCCCCGGGAGGTTCATCCCCTTGTTGGCCTTGAGCAGGCCGCCGTAGCGGACGGTCCCGTGCACACGGTCCCCGGCCACGTCATCGACGTCCACCGCCAACAGCCCATCATCGAGGAGGATCCGGGAGCCCGTGGAGACGTCCTGGGCCAGCTCGGAGTAGGTGATCGGGATCTCACCGGGCCCGCTGGAGGCTTCCGGGGCGAAGGTCACCTGCTGACCGGCCTCGAGCGTGATCGCTTGGGGGAGCTTGCCGACCCGAATCCGGGGGCCATGGAGGTCGACGAGGATGCCGATCGACGCCTGACGGGCCATCCTGACCTGCTGCACCCGGCGGATCCACTCTGCCCGGAGCTCTGGGGTGCCGTGGGAGGCATTGATCCGCACCAGATTGACCCCGGCGTCGAAGAGCTCGGTCATCCGATCCTCGGTTTCCCAGGCGGGTCCGAGGGTGGCGACGATCTTGGTGCGACGAATCTGGGGAACAGGCATAAGGTGGGGGCTCTTCGTTGCGGAGTGGTTGAGCCGGGAGAATCTAGCCGACCTGATCCCGTGGCGGCACCGGGGATCGATACCCCGTCGCCGGATCGCCAGAAAAGGGGCCAGATGTGGACAAGTGTTTTCCACATGGACAGGCTGGGATTGGCCAGTCGGCACTGGGTTCATCGGGTCGCCGGAGGGGGAGCTCTCGACATCTCATCGACATCTCCTCAACATCCGAGACCGGCCGATCCGTCCCTCGGATCGAGTTGAGCACATCTGTGGATATTTTGAGTTTTCCACGCGTGGACTCGGGGAAAAAGTGGCCTGTTCCTCGCGAATATGTGCCAACAGCGGGGTTCCGGTCGTTTGACTTTATCCACTTAAGGGAGAATTCCTAACCCCTTGATCCACAATGTGTTCACGCCGGCGATTGATGTGGAAACTCGGGGTCACGACAGTGGATTTCCGACCCCCGGTCGGGCGTGGAGACAGCAAGGGAAGTCGCTGTCAGTCGGTGGTTTGCGAGCCAGTACCGGGGGCGTCTAGATTGCCCTCAGGCGGGACTCACCTTCACGGAGCTAGGGGTCGATGAACGAGGCGATGCAGGAGCTGCTGGCACGGTTTGGCGGGGCGATCTCCCTCACCGATGGTGGTGTGGAAATCTCCGACTCAGCGGTGCTCGAGGGTCCACGGATGGATGCCTTGGCCTGGGCGGCGGTCTTCGGTGACGCGGCCCAACGGGAGGCAGCTCGGGAGTTGATCTGGTCACTCGGTCAGGCGGTCGGTGTCCGGCCGGCCTCGATCCATGATCTCTATCTCGCCCGTGGTCGGGGCGAGTGCGCCGGCTTCACCGTGCCCGCGATCAATGTCCGAATGATGGCCTTCGACACCGCCCGGGCGGTCTTCCGTGCCGCGAAGGCACGCCATGCCGGGGCGATCCTGCTGGAGATTGCCAGGAGTGAGATCGCCTATACCGATCAGCGACCCGATGAGTACGTGGCGGTGATGCTGGCCGCAGCCCTTCGCGAAGGGTACCGCCAGCCGGTCTTCATCCAGGGCGACCACTGCCAGGTCAACGCCAAGAAGTACGCGGTCGACCCCGAGGCGGAGGTCGGCGAGGTCAAGAAACTCATCGCCGAGGAGGTCGCCGCTGGGTTCTACAACATCGACATCGACACCTCCACCCTGGTCGACCTGGCCTTCGACAGCCTCGACGAGCAGCAGCGAGCCAACTACGAGCGGGCCGCCGAGATCACCCGCTTCATCCGCGATCGCGAGCCGGCGGGGGTGACGGTCTCGGTCGGGGCGGAAATCGGTGAGGTCGGCCACAAGAACTCCACCGTGGAGGAGCTGCACGCCTTCATGCAGGGCTACAACCGGACGCTTGCCGCCTCAGGGGGCGGGGCGGGGATTTCGAAGATCTCGGTGCAGACCGGCACCTCCCACGGCGGCGTGGTGCTGCCCGATGGCTCCATTGCCGCGGTCAACCTCGACCTGGAGGCGCTCGAGGCCCTCTCGGCCTCGGCGAGGGACGACTACGGGTTGGGAGGAGCAGTCCAGCACGGCGCCTCGACCCTGCCGAGCGATGCCTTCGGCAACTTCCCCCGGGTGGAGACGGCCGAGATCCACCTGGCCACCAATTTCCAGAACATCATCTTCGACCATCCGGCCCTGCCGGGCGAGCTGCGCGATCGGATGTACCGCTGGCTCGATGAGCAGGCCTCGGGCGAACGGGGCGGCAGCGATTCCGACGAACAGTTCTATTACAAGACCCGCAAGAAGGCGATCGGCCCGTTCAAGCGGGAGCTGTGGGGCATGGATGCCGACGTGCGCGCGGCGATCGGTGCGGAACTGGAGCGGACCTTCGGGTTCCTCTTCGACCAGTTGAAGGTGGCGGACACGGCCGAGCTGATCGCCCGTCACGTGATGGTGACACCCCTGCAGTACCGAGCCATGGGTGCGGTTGGCACCAGGGCCGAAGACGATCCAGACGCCGGCGAGTGACCGGCAAGGAGCAGGACCATGGCACGACGACATGAGAACGACGCGGACGTCACGGTCATCGAGACCGACGGCGGTGGGGCGGGAGTTGGCTGGTTCGTCCTCGGGGCGCTCTTCGGAGCCGGGCTGGGGCTGTTGTTCGCCCCACAATCCGGTCGGCGGACCAGGCGGCAGATCCGGCGCCGGGCCGAGCAGATCCGCGAGGAGGCCAACGAACACTGGGATGATCTCGTGGAGGAGGTCGGGGAGAAGGGCCGCCACCTCAAGGAATCGGTCGAGGATTGGACCGACGATGTGAAGGAGGAGGTCCGCGAGGGACGCCGGCGCATCAAGCGCAAGGCGGTCTCGGCACGTGACGACCTGGAGCAGCGCCTTGAGGATGCCCGCGCTCGCCGACGGTCGGCCGCGGCCGTGGTGGCCGCCGACGGTGTCGCCGACATCGATGAGGACGACGAGGACGACGAGGACGACGCCTGACCAGGCCGAAGCTGGTCGATCGCCTCCTCGTCATTGCCGAGCGGGCCAACATCCCGTTTCTCGCCTCAGCGCTGACGTTCGATGCGGTGCTGGCGTTGTTGCCGCTGGCGGTCCTGGTGGTCGAGGCGGTCGGGTACCTCCTCGACCGCACCTCCTACCTCGGGATGCGCAGTGCCGCCTCCCTGGTGCAGGCCGTGCTGCCGAGGCACGCGCACGCCGTCGGCGAGACGGACCCCTTCACGTTCATCGAGTCGTTGCTGACGGCGGTCGTCGACTACCGCTCGGAATTGAGCTGGCTGGCCGTCCCGGCGTTCCTCTGGTTCGCCTCGCGGCTCTTCGCCGGGATCCGTACCTCCCTCTCGCACATCTACGAGGCTCGCCAGCCGCAGCGCCACCACCGGCTGGTGCTCGACTTCCTGCTCGGATACCTCTTCGGCAAACTGCGCGACTTCGGGATGATGGGGATCCTGCTCTCGTTGGCGCTGGTCAACACCGCGCTGACCACGGCGGTCGCCGTGATGGTGGGGCAGGGTCGTGTCGCCGGGGCGCCGCTGGGATTCCTCGGCTCCGGGGTCGGTCGGCTGCTCGCCGAGCTGGTGGCGCTTGGCTCGGCCTTCCTGCTCTTCGGCCTCCTCTATCGCTACGCCTCACCACGGCGGATCTCCTGGCGGGGTGCGGCGATCGCGGCGACGATGGCGACCGCGGGCTTCGATGTCGCCCGGCGGTTCTTCGGCCGCTACCTCGCCTACTGGGCCGAGC
>JAHEFN010000230.1 GCA_024640185.1 Gemmatimonadota bacterium
AGTCCATGTCGTCGAGTCCGAATTCATCGACGTTGAGTCGCGCCAGGGCGCTCGCGGCAATCTCGGCGCTGATGGTGCCATCGGCCTTCACCTCGGCAAAGTCCCGGACCCGACGCAGCAGTCGGTTGGCGACCCGCGGCGTCCCGCGCGAGCGCTTCGCGATCGCCCGGGCGCCTTCGGCAGTCATCGGCACGCCCAGCACGCCGGCGGAGCGAGTGATGATGCTGGCGATGTCGTCCTCGGGATAGAAATGCAGCCGCTCGACCAGCCCGAATCGGGCCCGCATCGGTGGGGTGAGGAGGCCGAATCGGGTGGTGGCACCCACCAGGGTGAAGCGCTCGAGAGACATCGGCAGGGTTTGGGCGTGGGGGCCGTCCGAGAGCCGAACGTCGACGCGGAAGTCCTCCATGGCCGGGTAGAGGAACTCCTCCAACTGCGGGCGCAGGCGGTGGATCTCGTCGATGAAGAGGATGTCGCCGGGGCCCAGTCCCGTCAGCAGCCCCACCAGGTCGCCCGGCTTCTCGAGCACCGGTCCCGAGGAGGTCCGGCACTGCACGTTCATCTCTCGGGCCATCAACATGGCGAGGGTGGTCTTGCCGAGTCCCGGCGGGCCGAAGAAGAGGACGTGGTCGAGCGCCTCGTTGCGTCCCCGCGCCGCGTCGATGGCAATCTGCAGCGACTGTCGGACATGCCCCTGTCCGACGAACTCATCGAGCCGCGAGGGACGAAGCGCCGCGTCGTTGATCGGCTCGTCGCCGAGGACTTCCGGGGTGGTGATTTCCACCCGCCGCGGCTCGGTCACCTCACGCCGCCTCGGCCTGCCAGCGCACGGGGCTGTCGTCGATGCGGATGAGGTGCCGTTGACGGCAACTGACACAGCGATCCTTGGCCGTCGTCGCGGCGGGTTCCACCAAGCGGCGGTTGGTGACTCCACATCTGGTGCAGAGCCACTCGGCGGTCTTGGCGGGGCGTGACGTGTTCCACATCGCGGTCATCCCTTCGTGAGTTCGGTGAGGCCGCGCCGCACCAATGTCGCGGTGTCGAGTTCGGCGTCCGCGTCGGCGGCCGTGCGGACAGCCTGCTCCGCGGCGGACACCGGATACCCCAGCGCGACCAGGGCCCTGACGGCATCGGCGGCAGGCGACCCCTTCCCCGGCGCATCCCCGTCGCCGACCGGCAGGTCGTCGAATCGGTCGGCGAGTTCCAGGGCGATCCGCTCGGCCTTCTTGCGGCCGATTCCCGGGACGGTGGACAGCGCCGCCAGGTCCCGCTCGCGTATTGCCCGGACGGTCCGGTCCGGCCCGAGGGCGGAGAGCATCGCCAGGGCCAGGCGGGCTCCAACGCCGGAGGCGCCGAGCAGCCTCCGAAAGATGACCCGGTCGACCGGAGAGTCGAAGCCATAGAGCGACCAGTCATCCTCACGCACCACCAACTCGGTGTGCAGCAGGAGCTCGGTGCCGACCGCCGGGAGGCGTTCAAAGACCCCGAGGGGGACGGCCACGAGGTAGCCGACCCCGCCGACTTCCAGCACCAGTCCGGCAGGGTCCCGCTGGGCGAGCCGTCCACGGAGCGAGGCGATCATGAGGCGCTCCCCCCGAGCCTGGCCCGGGGGGCGGCCCGCATCAGGTGGGTCAGGGCGATCGCCACGCCATCGGCGGCGTCAGAGGGTTTCGGTGCGCTCTTGAGATTGAGGAGACGGGTCACCATCGCCGCGACCTGGTCCTTGGTTGCCCGGCCGCTTCCGGTCACCGCCCGCTTGACCTCCGCCGGAGTGATCTCGGCGACCGGGACAGCGGCACCTTCGGCAGCGACCATGATGACTCCGCGGGCGTGGCCCAGGACCAGCGCGGTTCGAGTGTTTTGGCCAAGGAAGACATTCTCGATGGCGACGGCATCGGGGTGGTGGCGTTCGAGCAGCTCCTGCACCGCCTCGAGAATCACCAGGAGTCGCCTCGGCAACGGATCGGTCGGCGTGGTGCGGATCACCCCACACTCGACCAGCACCGCTCGCGCATCAGCGCCTGCGGCGACGATCCCGAAGCCACAGGCCGCGGTGCCGGGGTCAATCCCGAGCACGGTCACGCGGCCTTGCGTGGTCAGGCCTCGGCCTCCTCCAGATCGATGGCGTCGAAGTCGAGGTTCGTGAAGACCTTCGAGACATCGTCGAGTTCCTCGAGCGCGTCGATCAGCCGCAGGACCGTCTGGGCCTCGGCCGGTTCGATGGCGACCAGGTTCTGGGCGACCATCGCCAATTCCGAGGACTCGATCGTGAATCCGGCCGCCTTCAGGCGATCCATCACCGCGTGGAATGCCGTCGGTTCGGTGGTCACCACGAACACCTCACCGTCGTGCGCGAAGTCGGAGGCGCCTGCCTCGAGGGCGGCGTCCATCGCCTCATCCTCGCTGCGCACCCCGGCAGGAAGGACGATCTGGCCCACCCGGTCGAACATCCATGCCACGGAGTTGCTGGCACCGAGGTTCCCCTCGTGACGTGAGAAGACGTAGCGGATCTCGGCGACGGTGCGGTTGGGATTGTCGGTCGAGCCCTCGATCAGCAGCGCCGTCCCCCCGGGGCCGTAGCCCTCGTAGGTGACCTCGTCATAGCTGACACCATCGGGGCCACCGGCGCCCTTGGTGATCGCTCGATCGATGTTCTCGTTGGGCATGTTGACGGCCTTGGCCGCATCAATCGCCGTGCGCAGCCGCGGGTTGCCATCCGGATCGCCACCGCCCGCCTTGGCGGCCACGGTGATCTCCCGGATGACCTTGGTCCATGCCGATGCCCGCTTGGCATCGGTCACGGCCTTCTTCCGCTTGATCTGGCTCCACTTGTTGTGACCGGCCATCGGGCCCCTCTCTGCTGACAGTGGCGGGATCATAGCCGCCGCCCGGTTCCTCGGCAACGCGGCGCTTGCCCGGCCGCTGCCGAACGGCTACGGTTCGCCGGATGCGCATCCAGACCCTGATCCTGACCGCCGCCCTGACCGCCCTGGTGGCCTGCGGCCCCGCCGAATCCCCGCCCGCCGAGGAGCCGACGGTTTCCTTGGCGGACGTCCTGCCGTCGATCCCCCTGCCGCCCGATGGCGTGCCCATCGCGACGGAGGGGAGCGGTGACGCGATGCAGCTCATCGTCTCCACCCCGGTGGCGACCGATGCGGTGGTGGAGTTCTATCGTGGTGTGCTGAGCCGCGCCCCGTACTCACTGCTCAACGAAAACGTCGTCGGCAGCTCGACGTCGTTCTTCGTCGAACAGGACGGACCCTCCCTCTGGGTGATGGTCGAGGGGCTCCCGGCCGGCGGGACGTTGGTGCGCATCGCGGGAGCCGCGTCCGCCAAGCCTCCAGCCGCTCCGGCTCCCTCGACCGATCCGGTGACCGACTCGGTGGGCTGACCAGGACCCCGTTCGACGGTTCAGCCGGTCACGGCTGAGTCCCCAACTGCGCGTCGTGAAGTGCGCGCGCCAATTGTGCCACCGCCTCTCCTGCTGCCGGACCCAAGGCATCGCGGGCGGGGGCCACGAGTTGCGATAGGGCAATCCGTGCCCCGGCTGGAGTCGCGTCCCTCAGATGGCCCAAGGCCGTTGCCAGGCCCCGCGCGAGTGGTCGGGGGACCGCCAGCGGCGCTACCCGGCGATCAAGTAGCGCCACCCGACGCTTCTCGGCACGGTCGACCTCACCGCCTGAGGCCGACCCGATCTGAAACGCCACCCGAGCCACCAACCAGAGCGCGAAGGTCCCTTCGCGCTTGGGCCCTCTCTCAAAGCCCTCCTGCAGGGTCAGCAGGCTCGCCAGCGCCTCACGCGGGTCGGTCATCGGATGGGCCGCTCCAGCGCGCTGAGGACCTCGTCGGGGGTGATCGTGCGCAGGCAATCGTGGTGGCCGAGGGGGCACCGGGGACCGCCATGGGCGGTGCATGGCCGACAGGGGAGGTCCCGTTCGAGGACCAGGGCCGGAGCGCGATAGGGGAAGAAACCGAACTCCCGCACCCCGGGTCCATAGAGTCCGACGACCGGGGTACCGACTGCGGTGGCGAGGTGGAGCAGGCCGGTGTCGCCGCTGACGACGACGTCGGCGCGACGCAGCAACGCCCCGGAGCCGACCAGCGAGAAGGCCCCGGCCGCGCTGGCCACGCCCACGCCCCCCGCAGCGGCCAGGGTGGCGCCCTGCTCCCGTTCCGCCTCACCCCCGAGGACCACCACATCCATCCTGGTGACAAGGCGCGTCACCAGCTCCTGCCAGTGTCCTGCTGGCCACCGCTTGGTGGCCCGGGCTGCCCCCGGCACCACGGCAACCAGGCGGCGCGTCCTGCCAAGGCCGTGGTCGGCCAGGAAGCGGTCGGCCGCGGCGGCCTCGGCCGCGGAGGTGTAGAACTCGGGTGGTCCGCCATCGGGCGAGACGGCGAGTGCGGCGGCCGCCTCGAAGTACCGTTCCGCCACCGGGGCCAACGCCTCCCCCAGACGGCGCCGGGTGCCGATCAGCAGTGCCCGTCGCAGGCGGTGTTTCGGGTAGCCTGTCCAGTGGCCACCGACCAT
>JAHEFN010000231.1 GCA_024640185.1 Gemmatimonadota bacterium
TGACCACCATCGGCAAGCGCGCGACCCTCTGGCTGCAGGACATCGCCCTCGACATCGAGGCGGTGACGTCGCTGCTGTCCACCTGGCGCCTGCGTGGTTGCAAGGGGACCACCGGTACCCAGGCGTCGTTCCTCGAGCTGTTTGGTGGTAATCACGGCAAGGTCCGGGCATTGGAGCGGGCCGTCGTGGAGCGACTGGGGCACGATCGGGTCTTCCCCGTCAGCGGCCAGACCTACACCCGCAAGGCCGATTCGCGAGTGCTCGACGTGCTGAGCGGGATCGCGCAGAGCACCGCCAAGTTCGCCGGAGACCTCCGCCTGCTGCAGCATGAGGGGGAACTCCTCGAACCGTTCGAGCGCGACCAGATCGGGTCCAGTGCGATGGCCTACAAGCGCAACCCGATGCGCGCCGAACGGATCAGTGCCTTGTCGCGCCACGTGATCACCCTGCAACAGAACACGGCACAGACGGCGGCGTCCCAGTGGCTCGAACGGACCCTCGACGATTCCGCCAATCGCCGACTGACCCTGCCCGAGGCGTTCCTGACCGTGGATGCCATCCTGATGCTGGCGGCGAACATCGCCGGGGGCCTCGAGGTCCGGACGGCAGTGGTCGCACGTCACGTCGGCGAGCAGATGCCCTTCATGGCCACCGAACGGTGGTTGATGCTCGGTGTCCAGGCTGGTGGCGATCGCCAAGCCCTGCACGAGGTGATCCGGACCCATGCGATGGTCGTCGCCGAGCGGGTGGCGGCCGGTGCGTCGAACGACCTCCTTGAGCGACTCTCCAGCGACCCCGCATTCGGCACGATCGACCTCGCGCTGCTGCGTGCCGAGCTCGACCCACGGCGCTACGTCGGTCGGGCACCCGAGCAGGTCGGCGAGTTCCTGTCGGAGTACCTCGACCCCTTGCTGGCACAGGCCCGTGACCAGGCGACCGTGTCGGCGACGGGGGAGCTCCGAGTATGACAGGCCCCCTCGTGCACAGCAGCCTTCCCCTGCCCCTCTGGCGACAGGGAAAGGTGCGCGAGGTCTATGAGGTGGATGCGACGCGCCTGTTGCTGGTCGCCAGCGATCGGGTCAGTGCCTTCGACGTGGTCCTGGACCAACCGATCCCCGGCAAGGGCCGGGTGCTGACCCAGCTCTCGGCGCACTGGTTCCACCGCCTGGCCCACATCACACCGACCCATCTCCTCACGGCCGACACCGAGGCGATCGTGGTCGAAGTCCCCGCGCTGGCCGCCCACCGCGACCAGCTGGCGGGACGAGCGATGTTGGTCCGTCGCACCACACCGATCGCCTTCGAGTGTGTGGTGAGGGGGTACCTCGCCGGCTCCGCCTGGGCCGAGTACCGGGAACACGGCACCTTGGCCGGGGCATCACTGCCCCCCGGCTTGCTCGAGTCTTCCCGCCTCGAACCGCCACTCTTCTCGCCCGCCACCAAGGCGACCTCGGGGCACGACGAGAATGTCCCCTTCAGTCGGATGCTCGAGGCCCTGGGTGACACCCTCGCGCTCGCGCTGCGGGATCTTTCCTTGGCGCTCTATGCGGCGGGCCGCCACGATGCCCAACAGCGTGGTGTGATCATCGCCGACACCAAGTTCGAGTTCGGCCTCGACCCCGATGGACATATTGTGCTGATTGATGAAGTGCTCACCCCGGATTCGTCACGCTTCTGGCCGGCCGATGGCTATGCGCCCGGCCGCGGCCAGCCGTCCTTCGACAAGCAACCGATCCGGGATTGGCTGGCCACCGAGCGGGCCGCGGGCCGATGGAACGGCGAGGCCCCTGCCCCGGCATTGCCCGACGAGGTGGTGAGCGCCAGCAGCACCCGGTATCGTGAGGCCTTCCGTCGACTCACCGGCCACGACCTGGAAGAGGCACCCTGATGCGCATTGCCCCCGAGGGACGACCGTTCATCATCGGCGCGTGGCTGATCGCGGCGGCTTTGGCAGCGGTCGTCGGCTGGCCGGCCGCCGTGGCCTGGCTGCCGATTGCCATCTGGGTGATCGCCTTCTTTCGCGACCCCGTTCGTGAGGGCCCCCGAGGTGAGCAGCTGGTGATCGCGCCGGCCGACGGCAAGGTGGTCAGCATCATCGCGATCGACGAGCCGGAGGTGATCGGCGGGCCGGCCACCCGGGTGTCCATCTTCATGAACGTCTTCAACGTCCATGTGAATCGCTATCCGACCAGTGGCGAGGTGAGCTTCCGGCGCCACCGCCCCGGTGCCTTCTTCAACGCGGCCTCCGAGAAGGCCGCCCTGGAGAATGAGCAGAGTGACGTCGGCATGACCACGGTCCGGGGCCCCATCCTGGTGCGGCAGATCGCCGGACTGGTCGCCCGGCGCATCGTCACCGATCACGGGATGGGGCACCACGCCGAGCAGGGCGACCGGCTCGGCTTGATTCGGTTCGGCTCCCGTGTCGACATCTTTCTTCCGGCTGGCACTCCGATCCGCGTCCGAGAGGGCGAGATCACCAAGGCCGGGACAACGATCATCGCGGAGTGGTCATGAGGCACGAGCGCGACGGCAAGCAGGGACGGATGCGCCGCGTGGTGGTGGTGGTGCCCAGCGCGTTCACCCTTGGCAACCTCTTCTTCGGGTTCTGGGCGATCGTGTCGGCACTCAGCGGCGACCATCTCTGGGCCGGGTGGTGCATCGTCTTCGCGGGGATCCTCGACATGCTCGACGGACGGATCGCCCGGCTCTCCAACGCCGGCTCCCGATTCGGCGCCGAGCTGGACTCGCTGGTCGACCTGACCTCGTTCGGCGTCGCTCCGGCCATCCTGATCTATGTCCAGGAGTTCAGCGCCGCCGGCAACTTCGGCTGGCTGATCTGCTACTTCTACGTGGTGGCCGCGGCGGTGCGCCTTGCCCGCTTCAACGTTCTGGCCGGGCACGACAGCACGCCGAGCGGCTGGTTCACCGGGTTGCCCTCCCCCTCGGCGGGGATGACCCTCGCGGTCTACTATGCCTTCGCCCAGACCGACTGGTACACCGCCTCGAAGTCGCTGGTCAACTTCCAGTCGCAGGGCCTCGCCATCCTCATGCTGCTGCTCGCGCTCCTGATGGTGAGCAACGTCCGGTACCCGAAATGGCCGCCGGCCGGATTCGGCTCGAGCACCCGGCTGGCGGGATTGGCGCTCTACCTGCTCGTCTTGGCCGGTGCCCTGATCGTGCCGGAGTATTTCCTCTTCCCACTCGGCCTCACGTACATCGTCTACGGCCTCGGTCGGTCCGTGCTGATCGGACTGTCGGAGCGCAACGGCGATGGCGAACCCCACTCGACCCCAGGACAACCGCGCACGGACCAGAACCGTGACGCCAAGGAGCCAGCGGCATGAACTTTCGTGTGCACGTGCGGGTGATTCCCAGGCCGGGACTTCTCGACCCACAGGGGCAGGCCGTCGAGCAGGCCCTTGGCTCCCTCGGCTTTGCCGGGGTGTCCGGGGTCCGCATCGGTCGGGCCATCGAGTTCGGCCTCGAGGCGGCGTCCGTCGAGGCCGCAACGCAGGCGGCCCATGCGATGTGCGAGAAACTGCTGGCCAATCCCGTCACCGAGGACTTCGTCGTGGCGGTGGAATCGTGACCACACGGGTGGCCGTGATCCGATATCCCGGCAGCAACTGTGAGACCGAGACCCTCGAGGCCATCACCCGGGCCGGTGGGGAGGCGACCCTGCTCGACTACCGGAGCGCCACCCTCGACGGTGCGGACGCGGTGGTTCTTCCCGGCGGCTTCAGCTACGGCGACTACCTCCGCAGCGGAGCGATCGCCAGGTTCGCCCCCGTGATGCAGGCCGTTGCCACCCATGCCGCCGCTGGCGGCCCCGTGATCGGGATCTGCAACGGCTTCCAGATCCTCTGTGAGGCCCACCTCCTCCCGGGGGCGCTCATGCACAACGCCCAACAGCGGTTCAACGCCCGGCCGGTGGACGTCAGGATCGAACGGACCACCACGGCCTGCACCGGGAGCTATGCCGTCGGGCAGGTCATTCGCATCCCGCTGGCACACGGCGAGGGTCGGTACGTCGCCGACACCATGACCCTCGACACGCTCGATGGCGAGGATCAGGTGGTCCTCCGCTACGTGGCCGTCGAGGGGAGCGACGCGCCGGCCAATCCCAACGGCTCGTCTCGTGATATCGCGGGCATCTGCAATCCCGAAGGCAACATCGTCGGCTTCATGCCCCACCCCGAACGCCTCGCCGACATGACCCTCGGCTCTGACATCGGGCTGGGATTCTTCCGTTCCCTCGTGGGCCGCACCGCGTCGGGGGTGGGCGCATGACCATGGCCCTGATCCCCGAGCCGTTCCCCGGCGAGCATCCCGTGACCGCGGAGCTGGTGGCCGAGCACAAGCTCACGGAGGCCGAGTACGCCGCGATCTGTCGACTGCTCGGCGACCGGACCCCGACCCTCACCGAACTGGGGATCTTCTCGGCGCTCTGGTCCGAGCACTGTTCGTACAAGCACACCAAGCCGGTGTTGCGGACGTT
>JAHEFN010000232.1 GCA_024640185.1 Gemmatimonadota bacterium
CTTCTGAGCCGCCTTCTTGGCCGCCTCCTGCGCCTTGGCGAGCACCTTGGCCACCTTGGCGGCCTTGGCCGCCTTCTCCGCCGCCTGCTTGGCCCGCTTCTTCACCCCGGCCGCGATGGCTTTTTCCAGGGCAGCCGCGTCACTGGCCGCCCGCTTGGCCGCCCGCTTGATCGCCTTGGGGTCCGGCTTGCGGACCGGTCGACGCTTGGGCTTGGGGGTTGGTACCGTCCCAACGGCGGGTTCGGGAATTTCGAGCGCCAGCTCTCGGGCCCGCTTCTGGGCGAGGGCATTGGCCAAGGGACCACGGAAGTCCAGCAGCGAACCTTCTGGCATCTGACATACTCCTGAGAGCAACGGGGTAAGGCGATGACCTACGCCGATCCGGACGCCACCGGCGGCACGCGCCACAATTCGGGATGCGGTATAATAATTCGCGTCCCGACTCCGCTTCTGCAAGGTGGCTCCCCCGATGCGCGCCCTTTGCCTGACCGCCACCGGCGGCCCTCAGCACCTTCGACTGCTCGATCTTCCCTCCCCGCAGCTGAGCGCACCCGATGCGGTCCGGGTCGGAATCCGGGCAACCGCACTCAACCACCTCGACCTCTGGGTCGCCGACGGGTTGCCTGCCGTGCCAATCCCCTCCTTCCCCCATATCGTCGGCGCCGACGGGGCCGGAGTGGTGCTGGAGGTCGGGACCGCGGTGACCCACCTCGCCCCCGGCGACCGAGTGGTGATCAATCCGGGACTCTCCTGCGGCGAGTGTGCCGCATGCCAGGCCGGCCAGGAAGTGTTCTGCCGGGAATTCTCGCTGCTCGGCGAACACCGGAGCGGCACCGCCGCCGAGGAAGTGATTCTCCCGGCCCGAAACCTCCTTCCCATTCGCGGCGAGTGGAGTTGGGCCGAGGCAGCGGCGTTCTCGCTCACGACCCTCACGGCCTGGCGGATGCTCACCACCCGGGCGCGGTTTGCGCGGGGAGAAACCGCCCTGATCTGGGGGATCGGGGGGGGCGTGGCACTCCAGGCCCTGCAGATTGTCCGCCACCTCGGTGGGCGGGCGATTGTCACCTCGTCATCCGCGGAGAAGCTGGCGCGGGCCTTGGCGCTCGGTGCCGAATTGGCGCTCAACCACCGGGACGATGCGGATCTGCTCCGCCGCGTGAAGGATCACTGGGGACACGGTGCCGACGTGGTCGTCGATAGCGTCGGCGCCCCGACCTGGGAGCGCTCGCTCCGTGCCCTCCGCCCCGGCGGGCGGCTGGTCACCTGTGGGGCGACCGGAGGTGCCGAGGCGCTGCTCGATCTTCGTCGGTTGTTCTGGTTCCAGTGGTCGCTGCTCGGATCGACGATGGGGACCTCGGCAGAATTCGCCGAAGTGGTGGCGCTCGGCGATGCTGGCCTGCTCCGGCCGGTGATCGACAGCAGCGTCCCGCTCGCCGACGGACCCGACGCCTACCGGCGACTCGCCGAGGGGGGACAGTTCGGCAAGGTGGTCCTTGAGGTGGCCGACTGAGGGGGGTACCTCAGTTCGCGATCGACTCCGCGGGGCGCGCGAATCGGAGCAACCGGGTGCCGCCGGGAAACTCCTCGGCCATGACGATCGCGTCGGGGGAGACGCCGATGCCGGTGCCGTACGACGGCACCGAGACCGAGAACCGCCATCCGGCGGTGTCAGCCACCTGGAAGTGGCGAATCGAATCCAAGGCGACGGCACTCTTGAAGAGCCAGACCCGCCCCGATGGCTCGGCGAAGGCCCGCTCGAAGGCAGGCTTGAGCAGGGCAAAGCGGACATTGGCGAGATTGCCGCGCTGCTCCTCCGGGAATCGCAGGCCATAGAGCTGGCGGTCGGTCTCCGTGATCGGCAGGATCGGATCGGCCATCGGCCGGCCCCGCTTGGCCGCAGCCCCACCCGGGGGATAGACGTCGAGCTTGTTCTGCTGAACCCGGGCGATCCACACCGTGCCGTCAGGGAGGACTCCCCACCGATCGCGACCGGCGAGCACCAGCAGCTCCATCCGGGGACCATTCCCCCGATCGACCTCGGCCGACTCCGGCGGGGTGATCTGGGCCACGGTGTCGAATCGACTGAGGTAGGTGTCGGCGCGGACCACGGCACCACTGTCGAGGACCCCTCGACCATCGCGCCCCGGTGGGGCGCTGAGCTCGAAGTACCACTGGCCCGCCGCATCGCGGGCTCGTGGGAAGGCCCCTCGGAGTTGCTCTGGGGTGGGCACCGCGTCGACTCGACGCCCGTCGGGGAGCCAGGCGGTCATCCGACGGAGACCCCAGTCGCCAACCCAGAGGGTGTCGCCCGCACCCAGCAAGACGGTCGCGCCCGGGATCTCGGCTCGACTCATCCCCGGATGCGGTGTGACGGACCCCGCCTCGAAATCGACCACCAACACCTCAAACTCCTCGGTGCCCAACACCACCCACGATCCATCGGCGCGGGACACCGCGTCGGAGATGTAGCGGACCGGCACGATCACCGTGTCGGCGGCGGGGCCCGCGGCGAAGGTGGGCGGGGCCACCGGCGGGGCACCACAGGCGGCGAGACCGACGAGCAGGAAGGCGACAAGACGTTGCATGACTGAAACTTACTCCCGTGAGACGGGATGCAACCTCCCGGCGCTACCGGGCATCTCAAGGGATAGAGTGAGCGGCCTGGTCAGGAGGAACACCATGGTGGTACAACGGTTGGATATGGAGGACAGCTACCTGATTCTCGATGATCAGGGACGACCGGTCGGCCGTGTGGTCCACACCGAGTGCCATCTCGACGAGCGCCCGCCAGGCGAGACCGTGCTGCTGGTCAGAAGTCCTTACGGGCGAAACTCCGGCGCGCCCACCAGAGCGGCAGGACGGTCCAGAGCAGCAGCGTGAGGGCCAGGACGGCCCGACCGGCCGTGGCCCCCAGGGTCTTGGCGAGCACCGCCCCGGTGTAGCCGAGCATCGCCGCGGCATCCGACCCCACCAGCAGCAGCACCCGGGCGACATCGAGCGGATTGAGGACCAGGAGCAACAGCACCGGCAACTCGACCGAGCGGTCGGCGAAGACCAGTGCCACCACCAACACGATGCCATCCCAGGCGATCGCCGCGACGAACCAGACCGCGATGGCCACGCCGAGGGCGCGCACCCGATCATCGACCCGGAGCGCGATCACGAATGCGAGGGCACTGCTCACCAGGGTGAGCAGCACCACCATCGCCACCAGGGCGATGAGCTGGATGCCCCCCGGACCGAGCAACATCCCATGCCAGACGAACGGCGCCAACAGCCCCGCCGCGAGCGCCGCGGCCAGCGGCAGCGTCGAACCGAGCCAGAGTCCGGCGAAGAGTCGACCACGGGGGATCGGTTGGGCGAGGAGCAGTTCGGTCACCTCGCGAGCGTGATGGACCTGGATGGTGCCGAGCACCAACCCGGCGAGCGGGGTGACGATCAACGCGATATCGAGGAGGGACAGCACGGTGGTCACCCCGCCCCCGGCGAAGCGAAGCAACAGCTCGCCGATCACGGCGAGGGTCACGGCCAGGGCGATCAGCCAGCGGCCACGCATCGCCTCGCGGGCGGCGAGGCGCAGCAGGCGGAGGGTGAGTCTCATGCGACCTCCAACGCCGCGCCGCCGGAGAGGAGGCGTGCGACCGCCTGTTCGAGCGTCCCCGAACCGGTGTGGCGGCGGAGTGCATCGGCCTCGCCCTGCCAGGCGACCCGACCCTGGTCGAGGAAGAGGATCTGGTCGGCAAACTGCTCGAGTTCGGGAATCACATGTGAGGTGATCAGCACCGTGGTGCCCCGCTGCCGCTCGGCCACGATTCGTGCCTTGAGCAGGCTCGCCGCCAGGGGATCGAGTCCCGCCGTCGGTTCATCGAGGATCAGCAGTCGAGGTCGGAAGGCGAATGCCAGGACCGCGTTGATCTTCTGCCGGGTGCCACCCGAGAGCACCCCGAGTGGGCGGTCGAACTGCGCCCCCAACTCGAACGCCTCGGCCAGGGAGAGATCCGGGGTCTCACGACCACCCCGAATCGCGACCAGCGTCTCCAGCAGGTCGCGACCACTCTGGTACGCCGGAAACCGGACGATCTGGGGCATGTAGCCGATCACCGAGCGGTACCCCGAGCTGCCATCGAGCAAGGTGCCGTCGATCGCCATCTGTCCGGCGTCGGGGGCGATGAGTCCGAGCAGCATCTTGAGCAGGGTGGTCTTGCCGGCGCTGTTCGGTCCGATCAGTCCGGTGACCTGCCCCGTGGGCACGCTCACGTCGAGCCCGGCAAACACCTCGACCCGACCGAATCGCTTCGCCAGCCCATGAACCGTGATCATTCTGCCCCTCCGGCAGGCGGACGCATGAGTGGACGGTGATCGAGCACATCGTCGGGAGTCAGCACTGGAATGGCACGCTCGGCCGCGTCGAGGAGCCGCACGAAGAGCGACCGATGGAGCAGCAGTGCCGACTCCCCGCGACCGACCAACAGGGCGAAGAGTCGCACCGGGTGATGG
>JAHEFN010000233.1:0-978 GCA_024640185.1 Gemmatimonadota bacterium
CGATGAGATCACCGCCGTCCCACCGACGATCACGACCGTCTTCGGATCCAACCGCACCAACTCGGCCGCCGTCACCGCAGGGATCGGAGGGTTCGTCGGCACCAGGATCACCGGCGCGCCGTACAGCGCCGCTCCCGACCCCACCCCCAACGAATCCGGGAAGTTCGACCCCACCGCCACATACACCACATCCACACCCTGCGGCGGAGGATCGCCGGCCCTGGCGAGATCACCCCGGGCCACCCACACGACTCCGAGCACCAGCACGAGCACCAGCATCCAGGCCATATCCCGTCTCGACACCGCCGACATCCGACCTCCATAAGGTACGACAGGGCGGAGAGCGTAGACGTGGACGGTCGCGCGTACGAATGGTGGTGGTGTCGCGCCTCCCGACCGGGCTGGCCGGGTCTGCGGAAACGCCGTTCCCTAGCCCGCCTCGATCACCTCGATGAGGGCTGCCATGAAAGCGCGCCCGGCGGCGCCGTCGATGATGCGGTGGTCGTACGAGAGGCTGAGCGGGAACTTCCGCCCGACGACGATCGTGCCACCTCGTACGACCGGCTGTTCATCGGCACGACCGATCGACAGGATCGCCGAGGTGCCGTACGGGATGATCGGGGTGCCGAACCGACCGCCGACCGCACCGATGTTGGAGATGGTGAACGACGCGCCGCGCATCTCGGCCGCGGTGATCGTGCGCTCCTTCGCTGCCGATGCCAGCCGCGTGATCTCCGCACCGATCGCCGCGACGTCCATCGCGTCGGCACCGCGCACCACGGCCACCATCAGCCCGTTGGGGGTGTCCACGGCGAAGCCGAGGTCGAACGTGGTTCTGTAGAGCACGTCCTCACCGTCCACGGCGGCGTTGAACTCGGGGTGTGCCTTCAGCAGCGGAACCACCCGCTCCATCAGCAGGGCCTCGAGCGGGGCCCCGGCCGCCGTGCGCGCCGCCAACAGCGCGGCGGCATCGGCCTC
>JAHEFN010000233.1:988-4483 GCA_024640185.1 Gemmatimonadota bacterium
GGTGACGTGCGGGATCTCCTGCCACGAACGGGTGAGGTTGCGGGAGATGGCGAGGCGGGTCGGGCTCATCCGCTGGCGGCGCACCCCATCGCTGGTGGCGGCTGCGGCCTCGACATCCTCCCGGGTCACCCGGCCCCCCGGGCCGGTCCCTCGCACGGTGGCGAGATCCACTCCGAGCGACGCTGCGAAACGGCGGACGAGCGGAAGTGCGGGGGCGATCTCGCCTGGCTCTGCGCCAAGCGTCGCTCCGGCGTCTCCCGTCGAGCGCGGACCCGGCTTGTGGTCCGGGTAGATCCCGACGGGTTGCTCCACGAATTCGGCTTCTTCGAGGTTGCCGACGATCGGCGCGGCGTCCGAGGACCGCGGCTTCGGCTTCGGAGTCGGCACGGCACCGGGAACCCACTCTTCACCGGGTTCGCCGATCACCACCAGCAGCGATTCGACCGGGACGGTCTCGCCCTCGGCTGCTCCCAGGTGGAGAATCGTCCCGGCTTGCGGGGCGGGGATCTCGACGACCGCCTTGTCCGTCTCCATCTCGACCATCGGCTGATCGGTGCCGATCGTGTCGCCGATGGCGACGAGCCACCGCACCACGGTGGCCTCGGTGAGGCCCTCGCCGATGTCGGGAAGGTGGAACTCGTATGCCATCAGGTCCCCAGCGTCCTGCGCACAGCCGCTGCGATGCGCTCCGGCCCCGGAACGTAGTGCGCCTCGGTCCGCTTGAGCGGCACCACCGTGTCCCACCCGGTCACCCGCTCCACCGGAGCCAGCAGGCTGTAGAGGGCCTTCTCCTGTGCGATGGCGGCGATCTCCGATGCCATGTTCCCGGTGCGATGCCCTTCGGTGACTGCAACCAGGCGCCCGGTGCGACGCACGGTGGCGACGATGGCGTCCTCGTCGAGCGGGCTGATCGTGCGCAGATCGACGATCTCCACCGATACGCCCTCCTCGGCCAGCAGGTCGGCCGCGCGCTGCGAGGCGCGCACCATCGACCCGTAGGTGACGATCGAGGCGTGGACACCCTCCCGGACCGTCTGCGCCACGCCGATGGGCAACGTGTAGTGCTCGTCGGGGACCTCCTGTTTGAGCGCCCGGTACATGCGGATCGGTTCGAGGAATATCACCGGGTCCGGATCCTCGATCGCCGCCAGCAGCAGGCCTTTGGCATCGATCGGGGTGCTCGGCACCACCACCTTGACCCCGGGGGTGTGGGCCAGCATCGCCTCGGCCGACTCGCTGTGGTGCTCCGCCGCCCCGATACCGCCGCCGAACGGGATGCGGATCACCATCGGCGCCGTGAAGCGGTGGTTGCTCCGGTTTCTGATCCGCCCGACGTGGCTGACGATCTGGTCGTAGGCCGGATACGCGAACCCGAGGAACTGGATCTCGGCCACCGGCTTCAATCCGGCGATCGCCATGCCCAACGCCGCGCCGACGATGCCCGACTCGGCCACCGGGGCATCGATCACCCGCTCGGCGCCATACGTCTCCTGCAGACCGTCCGTCACCCGGAACACCCCGCCGGTGGTGCCGACGTCCTCGCCGAACACGATCACGGCGTCGTCGGCGGCGAGGGCCAGGTCGAGCGCCTGATTGATGGCCTGCGCCATGTTCATCTCCGCCATCAGCCGTCCCTCCGCAGCATCCCGCGCTGGCGGTCCATCGCGCTGGTCGGCTCGGCGTACATGCGGTCGAACATCGCGGTCGGCCCGAACGGCTCCAACGCTTCGGCTGCGGCCACCGCCGCCTCGATCTCGTCCCCGGCGGCATCGGCCGTCTCCTGCTCCCACGCCTCGTCCCAGGCATCGTTGAGTCGCAGGTAGGCACGCACCCGATCGATCGGGTCCCTGGTGCGCCACTCCTCCACCTCACCGTCCTCGCGGTACCGGCCGGCGTCGTCGGTGGTGGTGTGGGGGCCGATGCGGAAGGTGAGCGCCTCGATGAATGTCGGCCCCTCCCCCGTCCGGGCGCGCGCGACGGCGTCGCGGGTGACCGAGTAGATCGCCATGAGGTCGTTGCCGTCCACCTGGATGCCCGGCATCCCGTATCCGATCGCCTTGTCCGCCAGGTGCTCGGCGGCGGTCTGGCGGTCCCGTGGCATCGAAATGGCAAAGCCGTTGTTCTGGCAGAGGAAGATCGTCGGCGTCGCGTAGACCCCGGCGAAGTTCATGGCTTCGTGGAAGTCGCCCTCTGAGGTCGCACCGTCGCCAAAGAGGGTGAGTGCCACGCGATCGCGACCCTGCAGCCGTTCGGCCCAGCCGAGTCCAACGGCATGGATCATGTGCCCGCCGACGGTGATCGACGGCGGCGTGACGTTGACGCCCGCGGGAGCCTCACCGCCCCGCTCGTCCCCCATCCGACCGAGGAACAGGTTCTGCCACGGGTACCCCTGGAACCACATGGCGGCAGCATCCCGGTAGGTGCCCACCAGCCAGTCGTCAGGCCGCAACGCCGCGACAGAGCCGATCTGACAGGCCTCCTGGCCCTCGAACGGTGCATACGTGGCCAGCCGGCCCTGCTTCTGCATGGCGGTGGCCTTGTGGTCGTAGGTTCGCCCGGTGACCATCGCCGCGAACAGACGGCGGGCCTCCTCCAGATCGAACGGCGCATCCCCGACGAGCGAGCCGTCAGGACTCAGAATGCGGACGGGTTCCATGAGGCGAAGAGAGTAACCAGTCGCGCACCTCGCAGTTGCTCCGCAAGGCCCCGGGCTCGGCGTCCACGGTCTACCCCTGTGGGATCGACCCAAGGAGCCGACGCTAGGCGTCGGCTCCCATCATCTCGTCGAGCTCGTCTGCCGTGATGAGGACCTCGCGAGCCTTGGAACCCTCGCTGGGACCGACGATTCCGCGCTGCTCGAGGATGTCCATGACGCGGCCCGCCCGGGCGAAGCCGATACGGAGCTTGCGCTGCAACATCGAGGTGCTGCCCAGCTGGCTGCGAACCACCAGATCGATGGCCTGGATGACGATGTCGGGGTCCTCTCCGTCGAACTGCTCCATCTCCTTCTTCTGGGCCTCGGCAGCCGCAAAGACGTTCTTCTCGTACTGGGCCTGGCGCTGACCCTTCACCCATTCCACGGCGGCGTGGATCTCGTCCTCGGACACCCACGCGCCCTGAATGCGCTCGGGCTTCGGGTCGCGGGCCGTGACCACGATCATGTCGCCGAGGCCGATGAGCTTCTCCGCGCCGACCGTGTCGAGGATCACCCGGCTGTCGGTCTGCGACGCCACCGAGAAGGCGAGACGGCTCGGCACGTTGGCCTTGATGACGCCGGTGATCACGTCCACCGACGGCCGCTGGGTGGCGAGCACCAGGTGGATGCCGACGGCGCGAGCCATCTGGGCGATCCGGACGATCGCCTCCTCGACGGCGCTGCCCGCCACCATCATGAGGTCGTTGAGCTCGTCCACCACGATGGCGATGTACGGGAAGCGATCGAATCGCTCTTCCTCGAACTGGCCCCGGTCGAACTTCTCGTGGTATCCGATGATG
>JAHEFN010000234.1 GCA_024640185.1 Gemmatimonadota bacterium
GTCAAAACCCTCGACCGGGGCAGACTGCCACTGGTCGAGGGCCTTGCCCTCTGGAATCCCCTCGGCCACGTCGACCATCACCACCGTTCGGGCGAGGTGCTTCTCTGCGATCCGCTGCGCTGCCGTTGCGCCGACGTTGCCGGCCCCCACCACCGTGATCTTCTCGAACATCGTTCCTGCCGTCGTTGCTGGGTTCAGGATGCCCACTGGCACCCGGTGTGCTCCGGTGAAACGACGAGAAACGTAACCCTGCGAGGCGGCGACGTCAGCGTCTGCGGCGCCCTCGCCCATAGCGCATCGGACCAGTGGGCTTCACGACCATGGCGTCTCGGGCGTCTCGTGGTCCCGCGGCGGCGATCTCCAGCAGCAGCTTGGCCGATTCGGCGACGTCGACCTTCCGCTTGCGGGGTGGCATCGGCAGTCGGAAGATCCGGTGGGGATACTTCTCGCGGATCCGATCGGGGAGCCCGCCATCCTCGTTGCCGATCACCAGGACACTGTTGGGGCGGAACGGCGCCTCGGCCGTCTCGCGCTCGGCATCGACCGCAAAATAGATGCACCGCTCCCGACTCATCGCCTCGCGGAAGTCCCGCCAGCCGGCATGGACCCACCAGTCAAGGGAGTCGAGTCGCTTGGGGCCTGCCGCGACGAACTTGGCGTCATCGTCCGGAAAGGGCAGCGGGCCGACGAGATGCAGTGGCGTGTCGACGTCGGCACAGTGACGGGCGAGGGCGCCGACGTTGGTCGGCGTGGTGGGTTCGAGCAGGGCGAGATGCAGGGCCATCGAGCTCTCCGGCTGGGCAACGGGGATCGGGTCGTGGGTCCAATGGATAGACCGGTTCACTGCTGAGGGCGAGGGGCGGCGGAAATCACCCTCCCCGCACGTGCATCTCCAGGCGAGGGTCCTGTTGCAGTCGGGTGAGCGGCACCAGCGGGGCCCGCCCAGGTTGCGCGGCGCGCTGTTCCGCACCTCGGTCGCGCCGGGATCGCCATCCCGAGGTGATGATGGCGGCAAGCTCCGCGTCGTCCGCCCCGCTGCGGAGTGGGGTGGCCAGGTCGATCCCCTCCTCCGCGTAGAGACAGCGGTACCACATGCCGTCGGCAGTGAGGCGACTCCGGTCACAGGCTCCGCAGAACGGAGTCGTCGTGGAGGCGACGATGCCCACCACGCTGCCATCCGGCAGCCGCCATCGCTCCGCCGGGGCGGTCGGATCGCCGGCCCGGGCGAGGTGCGCCAGCGGGCCGAAGGCCGCCTCCAGCCGGGAGAGGATCTCCGCACGGGAGACCACGGCCTCCGCCCGCCATTCGAGGGCCCCGCCGACATCCATGTACTCGATGAACCTGGCCTCGAGTCCCCGCGACCCGGCGAAGCGGACGATCTCGAGGATCTCGTCGTCGTTGACGCCCCGCATCACCACCGTGTTGAGCTTGATGGTGGTGAATCCCGCCTGCTGCGCGGCATCGATCCCCTCCACCACGGCCGACGTCCGGTCGTGCCGGGCCAGCGCCTCCATCCGTTCGGGACGCAGGGTGTCGAGCGAGACGGTGAGTCGCTGCAGCCCGGCGCGGTGGAGCGCGTCGGCCTCCGCAGCCAGCCTGGTGGCGTTGGTCGTCATGGCGAGGTCGTCGACGCCTCCGATCGCGCTGAGCTGGCCCACCAGGTGGTCGAGGCCGGGACGGAGGAGCGGCTCCCCACCCGTCAGTCGCAGCTTGGCGACCCCGTTGGCGACAAAGAGTCGCGCCAGGCGGGTGATCTCATCAAACGAAAGCAATGACGCCGCGGGGAGCCAGGCATAGGCCGCGGCCGGCATGCAATAGCGGCACCGGAGGTTGCAGCGATCGGTCACCGAGATCCGAAGTGCCCCGAGCGGTCGGTCGAACTGATCGGTGAGCCTCACGACGACCCCAGCGCGTCGGCCGCGGGATCGATCCAGTCGGCTGAGCCGTCGGCGTACCACTCCCGCTTCCAGATGGGGACCCGCCGCTTGAGTTCGTCGACCACCCAGCGGCAGGCGAGGAACGCCGACTCCCGATGGGCCGAGGCCACCGCCACCACGATCGCCACCTCCCCCGGGGCGAGGGATCCGGTGCGGTGCCGTGCCGCCACGGCCACCGGCCACCGCGCGCTGGCCTCGGCCACGATGGCACGCGCCTCCCCTTCGGCCATCGCCGGGTAGGCGCTGTACTCGAGCCGGCGCACGACGCGGCCGCGGTGGCTGTCACGAACGGTGCCCACGAAGAGCGCGGTTCCGCCATGCGAGGGGGACCGGACATCCGCCAGGACCGCGGCCGGATCGATCGGTGCCGTGCTCAGGAAGGCCATCCTCAGCCGCCGGCGAGAGGGGGCAGCAACGCGAGGATATCGGATGGCCCGATCGACACGTCGGCCCGAGGCAGGGTGTGATTGACGGCGAGGAGTGGTCGATCGGGAAGCGCGTCGCCCCCCGGCAGTTGTCGGAGGGCGGCAATCACCGCGCTGGCGGAGGTGGGATTGGGCAACTCGATCGCAAGCGAAGGACTACCAAGGAGTTCCGCGTACCGGGCGAAGGTCTCGACGTGATACCGGGTCATTCTCCCGATGACGCCGCAGGATGACCCTTCTCGTCCTCTGCCGCAACGAGGGTGCGCAACTCCTTGCTGGGCTTGAAGACCGGAACCGGCCGCGCGGCCACCTCCACCGGCTCGCCGGTACGGGGGTTGCGCGCCATCCGGGTCTTCCGGCGGCGAATCTTGAAAGTGCCAAACCCGCGCACCTCAATATTCTGCTGTTCGCTGAGTGCCAGCTTGATGGCGTCGAGGAACGCGTCAACGACCCGGGCACAGTCCTTCTTGGAGATCATCGGCCCTGAGGTCCGCGCAATCGCCGCGGTGACATGTTCAACGAGATCGGCTTTGGTCATCGACCCCCCGGTGGAGACCACTCTGAGGACCAGAGAACGGCCCCCTTCCGGGCGATACATACGCTCGTTAAGTGTTGCCTGTCAAGAGCTTGCGGGTTCCCGGCTCTGGATGGCCTCGAGGAATTCCCCGAAGTGGGGGAAGGCGTCGTGGGGGCCGGGGGCTGCCTCGGGGTGGTATTGGACCGCGAAGACGGGGAGTCGCCGGTGCCGAACCCCTTCCACGGTGCCGTCATTGAGGTTGACGTGGGTCACCTCAAGTTCTGCCGCACCTGGGACGCCCTCGGGGCCTCCTTCAACGGCAAAGCCGTGATTCTGGGTGGTGATGAGCACCTTGCCCGTCGCCAGCGCCTTGACGGGGTGATTGCCGCCCCGGTGGCCATAGGGCAGCTTGGCGGTGCGACCGCCAAAGGCCAGGGAAATCAGCTGATGCCCGAGGCAGATACCGAAGATCGGGGTGCCGGTCTCGGCGATCTCCCGGATCATCGCCGGCGCGTAGCCGACGGCCGCCGGATCGCCGGGGCCGTTGGAGAGGAAGACCCCGGCCGGATGGCGGCTGAGCACCTCGGCCGCCGGCGTGGTGGCCGGGACCACCTCGACCCGAAGCCCGAGACCCGCCAGCATCCGGACGATGTTGCGCTTCATCCCGAAGTCATAGGCGACGACGAGGGGGCCCTCGCCACTGCTGGAGCCGGTGTCGACCGTCGCCTGCGACGCCAGGTCCAACCCGGCCATCGAGGGCGAGGACGCCAGTTCGGCGATCAGCGCCTCGTCCGGTTCGAGGCCGGCGGCGATCACGCCGCGCATCGCCCCGCCCTCCCGAATCCGCCGCGTCACCGCTCGGGTATCCACGCCGGTCAGGATCGGCACCGACGCCTCGGCCAGCCAGCTCGCGAGGCTCTGCTCACCGCGCCAGTTCGACCAGGTCTGTGAGAGCTCCCGCACCACGACGCCACGGATCTGCGGCCGGGCGGACTCATCATCGACCGGGGTGACGCCGTAATTGCCAATCATCGGCGCGGTCATCACGACGATCTGCCCGAGGTAGCTGGGGTCGGTGAAGGTCTCCTGATAGCCGGTCAGGTTGGTGGTGAAGACCACCTCACCGAAGGTCGGTCCCTCCCCCACCAGCATGCCGGGGAACCAGCGGCCGTCCTCGAGCAACAGAAAGGCGGGACGCTGGGTCCCGCCTGTCGGCTGTTCACTCACTTACGGTGTCTCGCCCGCCGGCGCGTCGGTCCCACCGCCATCGCCGCCCCCGGGAATCGGCGCCGGAGCGTTGGTGGTCTCCAACGGCGAGCCAGCGGGGACAGCCGGCTGCAACTGGCCCTGCTGCTGGATCAACTCCTGCACTTCGGATCCGGCCACGGTCTGCCGGGTGTGCACCACCGAGAGCAAGAGCGAGAGCGCCATGAAGAGGCCGCCGGTCCACCACGTCGTCTTGGTCAGCAGGGTGGTGGCGCCGCGGCCACCGAGTACCTGCGCCGTGGTGCCGCCACCGAGGGAGGCAAGTCCACCGCCCTGGCCGGCCTGCAGGAGGAC
>JAHEFN010000235.1 GCA_024640185.1 Gemmatimonadota bacterium
GCCGCGCCAGGCGAAGCGCGGGTTGTCGGAGATGCGAACTCCCGGGACCGATGCCGCGCGGCCCTCGCCGTCCAGCAGCTGCCGGAGGGTCTGCACCGCCCAGAGCGCCCCGGCCTCGCTGCGAAACGCGATGAACGCGCCCCTGGGACCGACCGTCAACAGGTACTCCTCGCGGTCCGGCGCCGGGCTCGTGATTTCCAGCGTGATCTCGGCGTTCCCTGGCTGCACCCGGCGCGAGGCGATGCCGTGCTCGGCGAGCGCCTCGCCGAGGATGGTGGCGATCTCGATCATCCGGTCATTGGCCGGGGTGACGGCGATTGTCACGGTGTCGCTGGGATGGTAGGTCGCGCCGGTGAGCTCGACCTGCTGCGGCATCGGGACCAGCGCCGGGGTCTGGGCAGTGAGCGGAGCCGCGCCCAGCGTGAGGGCGGCGGCGAGGAGTGCGGCGGGACGGACGGAGGTCTGTGTCATGGTCTCGCGGGGTGCGGGAGCAGCGGGAGTGAGTCGAGCACGCCTACCGTCGATAGACCTCGCGGCGATGCCCGACCCGTACGACGATCACGATCAGTTCGCGATCGATCACCTGATAGAGGATCCGATGGTCGCCCTGCCGGAGGCGGTACTTGTCGGTGCCACTCAGCTTCTCGCAACCTGGGGGGCGAGGGTGGTCGGCCAGCTTGGCGATCCGGTCAACGACCCTGGCGCGGTCCCGCGGTTGGAGCGCCTCGATCTCCCTGGCCGCCGAGTGCTTGATCCGGATGCTATAGCTGGCCACGGCTCGTCAGGTCACTGACGAACTCCTCGAACGACACCGTTGGCTCGTCCTCCCGGTCGCGGAACGCCCGGAGGTCCCCGGCGTCTTGGGCGAGCTGGGTGCGGACTGCCTCGTTGACGAGTTCCGAGATCGACCGATCGGTCTCGGCGGCCTTGAGGCGGAGGGCCCGGTGGAGGGCGTCGTCCAGATAGAGGGTGGTGCGGCGGGTATCGGGCATGGAGACACCATAGCGTCATAACGCCATGACGTCAAGACGTCGACCATGGGGACGGAGCGTGTCACCGTCCGTCGAGCACCACCTCGCCACCCGCAACGTCACAGAGATTCCCCCAGAGTTCCGCAAACCGCGCCTGGTTGGCCGCCTCCTCCACGAAGACCGTCCACTTCCCCTGGTAGATGAAGCGCACCGGGGTGCGGCTGCCACCAATGCCGGGCCTCCCGCCGATCCTGCCGCAGGCGACGATCGCGGGAAAGCGACCGTCCGTCCGCGGCGGCTGGATGACCACCACGGAGTCGAAGGTGGCGCTGGTGGGGTTGTCGAGGAGGGTTGCGAGGACCGCCTTGGCCGAATCGACCAGCTCGCCCGCACCGGCGCGGGCCGCCTCGAGCACGGAGTCTGCCTCGGCCTGCTGCCGTGCAGCGGGGTCGGGCTCTGGCGCCGCGTCACCTCCACCGCAGGCGGCAAGGAGGAACGAGAGCAGAAAGAGGTGGACCAGAGGTTCGGGACGCTTCATCTCTCTCGTCTCTCGTCTCTCATGGCGACCCTACCGCATTCCGCGCCTGCTCCAGTGCCCGGGCCGGGTCGGCCTTGGCCATGAACTCGTGCGCCACCCAGCCGGTGAACCCGGTCGCGGCAATTGCTTCGGCGATGGCACCGTACTGCAGTTCCTGCTGGTCGTCGAGGTCGTTCCGGCCGGGGTTGCCGGCGGTGTGGTAGTGCGCGAACCACTCGTGATTGTCGCGGATCGTGCGGATCACGTCGCCTTCCATGATCTGCATGTGATAGATGTCGTAGAGCAACCGCACTCGCGTCGAGTCGACCCGGCGACAGACCTCGACGCCGAAGGCGGTCCGGTCGCCCTGGAATCCGCCGTGGTCGACCCGGGAGTTGAGCATCTCGAGGATCACCGTCACCCCGTGCCGCTCGGCCAACGGGGCGATTTGCGCGAGGGCCGCCGCACAGTTGGTCATCCCCGCCTCGTCGTCGATCCCCTCCACGCGGTTGCCGAACATGGCGATCACGTTGGGGATCCCTGCCGCAGCCGCCGCCGGAATCACCGACGCCAACTCGGCCAGGATCGCCTCGTGGTTGGCGGGGTTGTTGAGGCCGTCGGCAATGAACCGGCGGCGCAGCGAGGAGTTGGCGGTACTGATACCCAAGCCGTGGGACTGCACCGTGGCCCAGTCATCGCGATTGACGAGGTCGACCGCCCCGAAACCGAGCCGCTTGACCATGGCACAGAACGCGTCGAGCGGCATGCCGCCGAACGGCCAGCGACAGACCGCCTGGCGGGATGCGGGAATGCCGCGTCGCGCTGGCCGAGGTGCACTCCCGGGCAGCGGCAGGTGGCCGAGGGCCGCCGCACCGAGGGAGAGGGAAAGAAAATCGCGGCGACTGGTCATCCAGGGAATTCCAGCGCCTTGAGGGCGCGGTAGCTCACACCGATGCTCGCCATCGGGTCGGCAGGGTTGTCGTGCTCGACGAAGAAGTGCTTCATCCCGGCCTTCTTCCGCTCGGCGAAGATCCGGGCAAAGTCGATCTCCCCCTTGCCGACATCCATCATCTGCCGCTCCGGTGGGGGGCCGGCATCCTTGACATGCACCAGCGGGAACCGCTCCGGCCAGCGCTCGAAGTAGGCGAACGGGTCGGCACCACCCTTGGTGATCCAGTAGAGATCCATCTCGAAGTCGACGTACTCCGGATCGGTCTCCTCGAGCAGCACGTCGAAGATCCGCCGGCCCTCGACCTCCTGGAACTCGAAGTCGTGATTGTGGTAGGCGAGCCGGATCTTGAACGTCTTGGCATCCTCGCCGGCCTTGTTGAACAGCTCAGCCGTTCGCTTGATCGCATCGAGCGAATTGCGATCCTCCTCGGCCAGCCAGGCGATGACCAGCCACTTCTGGTCCATCTGGGAAGCCTCGGTGAGGGTGCGGTACCATCCCGAGCTGAGCGAGGCGATCGGCACGTGTGCCGAGGGCGACTTGAGATCGTTGCGGTCGAGCAGCTGCTTGATCGCCCGCGGGGGGCGGCCGAAGTAGCCGGCGAACTCGACCTCGCGGTAGCCGATGCGGGCGACATCGTAGAGGGTCTTCTCCACCGAGGCTTCCATCTGCTTGCGCACGGTGTAGAGCTGCAAGCCGATCCGGTCGAGGTCCTGGCGGAGGGGCAGGCGACCGAGCCATCTCGGCGCCAGCGCCGCCGCGCCGAGTGAGCCCACAAAGTGACGGCGATCCATCACAACTCCTTGGTGGTGAGCGCCCGTACCGCAAAGTCCGCGGCGCGAGCGGTGAGCGCCATGTAGGTGATCGAGGGATTCTGGCACCCCGAGGATGCCATGCTCGCGCCATCGGTGACGAAGACGTTGGGGGCATCCCACACCTGGTTCCACCGGTTGAGCACCCCGTCCCGGGGCCGACGAGCCATCCGGGCGGTCCCCATCTCGTGGATCGTCAGCCCCGGTGGCGTGTCGTTGTTGTAGGTGCTCACGTCGGTGCAACCGGCGGCTTCCAGCATCTCCGCCCCCGAGATGGCGGCGTCCTTCATCATTGCGCGCTCATTCTCCCGCCACTGCATGTCGATGTGGAGCACCGGCACGCCCCATCGGTCGACCTTGGTGGGATGCAGGGTCACCTGATTCTCGGCATTCGGCAGGCACTCGCCGAAGCCACCGATCGACATCCGCCACGAGCCATACTCCGGGACGCGGAGGGCGTGCTTGAACTCGGCACCGAAGCCCCGCTCGGAACTGCCGCGACCCCATCCCGCGACACTGCGATAGCCGCCGCCCTGATAACCGTAGCCACGGAGGAAGTCGGGGTGCTGGTCGGTGACGTTGCGGAACCGCGGCAGGTAGATGCCGTTGGGGCGATTGCCGTACGTGCGGAGGTCCTCGAAACCCGGCACCATCCCCCGGGCTCCGTGCTGCATCGTATGGTCCATCAGGTAGCGCCCCAGCGCGCCGGACGACGCCCCGAGCCCGTCGGGGTGGCTGGTCGACCGCGAGTTGAGGAGGATCCTGGTCGATTCGAGGGTCGAGGCACAGACGAAGACGATGCGGGCATCAAACTCGAGCGACTCCTTCGTCTGGGCGTCGACCACATTGACGCCGACGACCTTCCCCAGGGTCGCGTCCCACCGCAACGAGTGCACCACCGAGAACGGTCGAATGCGGGTCCGACCGGTGGCCAGCGCATCCTTGAGGGTGGTCTGCACCGAGTTGAAGTAGCTCCCGGTGGTGCAGCCCCGGTGACAATCGCCGCAGTAGTGGCATGCGGGACGACCGTTGTGGACCGCCGAGAGCACGGCCACGCGCCCGACGGTCATCACCCGCTTGCCGCCATAGGCTCGGGCGAGTCCCTGACGGAACCACTCCTCGCTGGCGGTCAGTGGCATCGGAGGCAGGAACGGTCCGTCGGGAAGCTGCGACAAGCCGA
>JAHEFN010000236.1 GCA_024640185.1 Gemmatimonadota bacterium
GGAGCTCGGTGGTCACATCCCGCACCCCGCCAGGTCCTGGTCGGCATCGACTCACTCCTCGCTCTCGACGACCACAGCCGTGCCGTAGCAGAGCACCTCGGTCACGCCCGACATGATCTCGGTGGCATCGTAGCGAATCGCGATGACCGCGTTGGCCCCGGACTCGTGGGCCTGGTGCAGCATCGTCTCGAAGGCCTGACCACGAGCCCTTTCGGCCAGTTCGGTGAACATCCCGATGTTGCCACCGCGGATCGTCTGCAGGCCACCCCACATCGTCCCGAAGATCGACCGCGAGCGCACCACCACACCGCGCACGACCCCGACCGACTCGACGACCCGGTAGCCGGGGAGCTCGAAACCGGTGGTGGTCATCTCGTGGGGCAGGTCACGGACCTGCTGCCGGACTATGGCCGCCATGCGCCCCTCGCAACCGCAGGGACGAAACTGTCGACGCCGCGGGGTGGGAAGGTGACGGTCTTCTCCTTCTCGGCGCTCATGTAGGCGCCCATCAACATGCGCATGACATCCACTCCATCGTCAAAGGTGAGCAGGGGCTTCTCACGACCGAGGAAGACCCGGCAGAAATGTCGGTTCTCGGCGGTGTAGCCGTAGGCGGAGGCCTCGTCGGGCACCACCGGCATCAACCCCATCTCGGCGTTCTGCTTCTCGACCAGGTCCTCGCCGGTGTCGCCGTGCACCTCGCGCGAGAAGAAGCAGTTGAGCTCGGAGTTGAGGGTGTTCCAGTTCATCGAGTATTCGGGACCCAACAATTCGCCCGAGAGCCGCAAGCCGGGGCCGACGAAGCTCCACGAGGTGGTCGCCTCACCAATCACCTCCTCGCCGGTCGGGGTGCGGTAGCGGACCGTCACCGAGGCGAAGTCCTCACTCGGCCGCTTGCGATAGTCCACCGCCTTGCCGTACCGCGCCTTGAGCTGCTTGGCGTACTCGGGTCGGCTCCACTTGAGTGAGGCGATCCGGCCGTTGATCGAGATCGGGGTGAGCGAGGCGCGAGGCTTGCCCGGCTCGGTGAGCAGCCAGCGGATCACCTCGATCGAGTGGCACATCATGTCGTTGAGCACGCCACCACCCTGGAGCTCCCCCTGCCAAAACCAGGCGGCGTGCGGCCCCGAATGTTCCTCGGCGGCCCGTGCGAGGTAGGGCCGCCCCGTGGTGGCCGCCCCGCGGGCCCAGATCAGCTCGCGACCGCGGACCAGCCCCGGGGAGAAGAGCTGGTTCTCGAGGTAGCCGTGAGGGATCCCCGCCGCCTCCACCAATTGGCGAACCCGCTTCGCCTCGGCCACCGTCCGGGCCAGTGGCTTTTCGCAGGCGAGTCCCTTGAGGGTCCCCTTGCCGGAGGTCACCGCCGCGCAGATCTCCTCGACATTTTCGATCCTGGCGTGATTCGGGCCGCAAAGCCAGATGGCATCGATCGCGGGGTCGGCCACCATTTCGGTGATCGAGCGATAGGCCTTCGCGTCGCCCACACCGAGAGAGCGGGAGAGTTTCGCGGCCGAGGCGGCGTTCTCACGGTTGGGGCTCCAGACCCCGAGCACGTCGCCCTCACGGACGCTCTCCCAGGACTGGATGTGGAAGCGCGTGTTGAAGCCGGAACCGATGAAGCCAACACCGAGACGATCCTTCGTCATGCAGCGAACATCCTCTCTGTCAGAAGCCCAGGCGGCGCAGGTTGTCTGCGGGACAGCCGTCCCAACTCGGGCGGGGCACGTTGCCTTGGTAGCCGATGTCGGCCACCCCGATCTCCGAGGTCCAGAATCCGGTGGCGGTGAAGTCACGGAAGGCGTTGAACCACTGCACCCCGTGTGAGTAGGCCTCGGGAGCGCGGTCGGGCCAGGCAATGTCATCCAGCATGGTGCGTCGCTCGGCATCGGTGCAGGCCACGAAGGTGTTGCCGAAGCGCTCCCGACATTCGTGGTCGAGCCACGCCAGTCCGCCGCGATGGGCCGTGCGCATCCCGGGCTCGAGGTCGAGCATGGTGTCCATGAACTCCGGCGCCCCGGCGTCGGTCGCCGACCCCGAGCGCTCGTCGCGCGGGATCACGTAGTCCACCAGCGTCCGGACGGTCTCCCACTCGTGCGGGGTATACACCTTGGGGGCATACCCTCCCTTGGCGCGTCGTGCCGTGGCAAGGCGCATGGCATCGGCGGCCTGGGCCGTGGTCGGCCGGAGCGTGGCCCCAGCCGACATCGCCGCGATGGCAGCAACAAGTTCGCGTCGGGTGAGATCGCTCACAGCCGGCCTGCCTTTCGTTCGGCGACGATATGGCGCGAGGTGCGCATCGACAGCGCGAGGATGGTCCAGGTCGGGTTCTTGTCGGCCTGACTGACGAACGGGCCGCCGTCGGCGAGGAAGAGGTTGCGACAATCCCACGCCTGCGATTGCCCGTTGAGGGCCGACGTCGTGGGGTCGTCACCCATCCGGACACAGCCGAGTTCGTGGATGATCGCCCCGCCGGTGGCAATGCCATACCCCTGCTCCCGGGTCGGCATCGTGGAGCGGACCTCGGCGCCCATCTCGGCCAACAGCGTCCGGAAGGTCTCCTGCATGTGCTTCACCTGCAGGTACTCATGCTCCGACCATTCCCAGTGGAAGCGAAGGACCGGGATCCCCCAGCGATCGACCACCTTCGGGTCGAGTTCGCAGTAGGAGTTCTCGTTGGGGATCATCTCGCCCCGGCCCGAGAAGCCGATCGTGGTCCCGTAGTTCGTCCGATACGCATCCTTGAGCGATGCGCCGTACCCACCGCCGCCGCCGTAGTTCTGGATCCCGCCCATGAAGCCATAGCCCGGCATCCCCATCCCACCCCAGATCTCGATGTGGTAGCCGCGGGGGAAGTCGAGCTTGGCGTTGTCGAGCCACCACGGCATGTAGAGGTGGGCACCGCCCACCCCATCGCAGTTGTGGCGCGGCTGGTTCATGAGCTGGGGAACGAAGCCGCCGACATCGGTGCCGGTGGTGTCGGTCAGGTACTTGCCGACGACGCCGCTGGAGTTGGCCAGACCATCGGGGAACTGACTCGACTTCGAGTTGAGGAGGATCCGGGCCGACTCGCACGCGCTCGCGGCGAGCACGACCACCTTGCCCTGCACGTGGCGCTCCTCACCGGTCGCCTTGTCGATGTAGGCGACACCCGTCGCCAGGCCATCGCGGCCGACGGTCACCTCGCGGGCCATCGCGCTGGTGATCATCGTCAGCCTGCCGGTCCGGAGGGCCGGGGCAATCAGCACGTTGGTGGACGAGAAGTTGGAGTTGGTCCGGCAGCCACGGTTGCACTGGCCACAGTAGTGGCACCCCGGCCGACCATTGTGAGGCTTGGTGATGATCGAGAGCCGCGAGGGGATGCAGGTGACGTCATGCTTGTCGGCGGCATCCTTGACGATGTGCTCCCAACAGCGGGGCGCCGGCGGCGAGTGGAAGTGGCCGTCGGGATGGTTGTAGAGCCCCTCGTTGCTGCCGAAGATCCCGATCAGGTCGTCGATTTCGTCGTAGTACGGCTTGATGTCATCGTAGGAGATCGGCCAGTCATCCCCGAGCCCATCGCGACTCTTCCCCTTGAAGTCGTTCGGTCCGAAGCGAAGCGAAATCCTGCCCCAGTGGTTGGTCCGCCCACCGACCATCCGCGCCCGCCACCAGTTGAAGCGGGAGCCGGGAGCCGTGGTGAACGGCTCGCCGTCGACATTCCAGCCGCCGATGCAGGCGTCGTGCTCACCGAAGGGTCGTTCGCTGGTGCTGCCGCCGCGGCGGTCGGTCTCCCACGGCCAGGTCAGCATCGAGGAGTCGGTGACGTTGTCCCATGGGCCGCCGGCCTCGAGCACGCACACGGTGGCACCGGCCTTGGTGAGTTCGTAGGCGGCCATGCCACCACCGGCGCCTGAGCCGACGATCACCACGTCGTAGCTGTCACGTCTTGGGAAGAGCGAAAACATGGGCATGCCAAGGTGCAGGGAGGAGTGGGGCGAGACCGCGAACCTGGGGGGCTTCCAAACCTACGCCGGAATCGGGTGGCGGTGAAGCGCCAGCGGGGAAATCTCGCGGGATGTCCCCGGCTGCGGGTCTTTCGGGCCGGGGTGGGGTGGATGGACGTCCGGATCGAGGTCGCCGCGGCGGGCTACATCTGGTGGCTGGAGGACCCGCGCGCCGGGGTGACCCGCCATGACATGGTGATCGACGAGCGGGGCGGCTGGGTCGAGATGGGGTTCATCGCCCGAACCGGACAGGAGATGCAATGCTTCGAGGTGACCCTCGCCCGGGTGCCGTGAAGCCCCTCACTCCGGCCGGTAGTGCCTGACCAACTGCTCCGCGATGTCGGCCTCGCTGAACGCGACATCCTTGAGTTCGCCCCGCGCGTACATCGCCGCCTGGTCGCTGAACCACGGCGAGTCGGGGAGTGAGCTCGCCCCGTAGGCCA
>JAHEFN010000237.1 GCA_024640185.1 Gemmatimonadota bacterium
TATCTCGAGATGAGCGAGTCGGGCGTCATCGATTCCTGCGCGCTCATCTACGGCCAGATGAACGAGCCGCCGGGCGCGCGCCTCCGGGTCGGTCTCTCGGGGCTGACGGTGGCGGAGTACTTCCGTGATGTCGCCGGTCAGGACGTGCTGCTCTTCATCGACAACATCTTCCGGTTCACCCAGGCCGGTGCCGAGGTCTCGGCGCTGCTGGGGCGGATGCCGAGTGCCGTGGGCTACCAGCCGACGCTCGCCACCGAAATGGGCGACCTCCAGGAGCGGATCACCTCGACGCGGAACGGCTCGATCACCTCGGTGCAGGCCATCTACGTGCCGGCCGACGACCTGACCGACCCGGCCCCGGCGACGGCCTTCGCCCACCTCGACGCCACGGTGGTGCTCTCGCGGGCCATCTCGGAGCTGGGGATCTATCCCGCCGTCGACCCGCTCGACTCGACCTCCCGGATCCTCGCGCCGCAGTTCATCGGCGAGCGGCACTACAACGTCGCCATCGGGCTGCAGCGCACCCTGCAGCGCTACAAGGCGCTGCAGGACATCATCGCGATCCTGGGCATGGATGAACTCTCCGAGGAGGACAAGCTGGTGGTCGGTCGGGCCCGCCGCCTCCAGAAGTTCCTTTCCCAGCCGTTCCATGTGGCCGAGCAGTTCACCGGCTTCCCGGGCAAGTACGTCACCCTCGAGGATACGATCGAGTCGTTCGAGCGGGTCCTGTCCGGCGAGTTCGACACCCTGCCGGAGCAGGCCTTCTACATGCAGGGCGGTATCGAGGATGTCATCGCGCGGGCGAAGGAACTCCGGGGCTGATGCAAGTCACGGTCATTTCCCCAGAGGCCGCCGTCTTTGACGGCGAGGCGGAGGCGGTGGTCGCCCCCGCCTTCGACGGCGAGATCGGGATCCTGTCGAACCATGCCCCCCTGATGACCACCCTCGGCACCGGGATCCTGACGATCACCATCGGCGGGACACCGCGTCGCTATCATGTGCAAGGTGGCTTCCTCCAAGTCGTCAAGAACAGGGTCCGCATCCTCGCCGAGCACGTCAAGGGAGCCCCTGCATCATGACCAGCCGCCTCACCACCGCCTTCGCCCTGCTCGTCCTGACCGCGATCCCCGCGGCGGCACAGAGCACCGGTACCCCGGTCTACGCCGCACCGTACCGCGCCTTTGCCGGTGGGGAGTTTGCCGTCAGCCTCTCGGATCCCGGCGAAGGGTCGGCGATCGAAGGCTCCTACCGAACCGGCTTCAGCGACGTGGTTGACGTCGGCTGGCGCGTCGGTATCGGCGATCACGGTGACAACTCAGCCTTCCTCCTGGGGACCGATGCCCGGGTCCGGTTGACCGATCACAACGACCGTTTCCCGTTCGACGGGTCGTTGACCGTCGGTATCGGGATGGGCTCCTCCGACAATCGGACCGACGGCTTCCTGCCGATCGGGTTCTCGATGGGTCGCCGGATCCTGGTCGAGGGCTCCCAGGTCTCGTTGGTGCCCTACCTGCATCCGATGCTGACGCCGACCTTCGGCGATGCCAATGGGACCCTCTTTTCGCTCGGCTTCGGGCTCGACGCCAGGATCACCCCGCGACTGGACATTCGCTTCAGTGGGGCGATCGGTGATCAGGATGGGATCGCCTTCACCGTGGCCTTCCTGCGATGAGGGGCTCGACTCGGTTGGCCATCGCTGCGTTGGTGCTGCTTCCCGCGCTCGCCTCGGCACAGGTGCGGGGGCTGCCGGTGGTCAACAACGGCGCGGCATCGGGCGTCGGCATCGGTGCGGAGATCGGCCTCCCCAACGATGCGGCCGGTGGCGGTACCACCCTCGGCGCCTCGGCGGGACTGGGGATGGGGCCGCTCGGCGTGACGGCGGCGGTCTCCCGTAGCACGCCCGACAACGGCGCCACGGTCTGGTCGCAGGGCGCCGCACTCTCCCTGCGGCTCTTTGGGGGCCCTTTGGTGCCCTTCCGGGTCACCGTGCAGGGTGGGGCAGCGATCTGGGACGAGGGCGCCATTGACGGCCTGCACGTGCCGTTGTCGGTGGGCTTCGCGGCCACGATTCCCAACCCGCTCTTCGCGATCCGGCCGTGGATCGCGCCACGAATCGACCTGGTCCGTACCGAGATCAACGGGGTCTCCGACGGCACGGTGTCGGAGTTCGCGATCAGCGGCGGCATCGAGCTCGGGTTCATCACCGGGTTGGCGATTCGCGTGGCCTACGACCGGATCTTCACCGAGGGCACGTCGCCCTCGATCCTCTCCTTCGGCGTCGGGTTTGCCCTCGGCCGTTGAGCGGTCCCGCCGCTAGGGTGCCGCGTCCGCCGTCGCGGCGGGACCCTGCCACAGCATCGTCGCGCTCTGTCCGGCCCGATCCATCGCCTGGGCATCGAAGGTGAGCGCGAACCGATCACGGAGCCAGCCGGCGAGGGTGCCCGGCAACCGCTGGTAGGGTCGTCCCCCCTCGACAATCGACATCACCATTGAGGTGGCCATGCCGACCGGCGCCCCATCGAGGTCGGTGCGGGCTGCGGCGCCGTCCCAGAGTGCGGGGATCGCGGCCGCGTACTCGGCCTCGACCTCGGCCCGGAGTACGGCACTGTCGGCCACGCCGCTTGCCATCGCCACGCTGAAGAGGATCTCGCGCTGGGCCATGGTCCGGGCGACCTGTTCGAGGGCGGCCTCGGAGGCGTCGGCCAGTTGGGCGCGCTCGGCGGGGAGGAGGTAGCTCAGCCACATCCGCGCCTCGGCCGGCGAGAGGTCGCCGCCATCCCACGTCGCCAGCACCGTCTCCCCATTCACGGCGATCGGTTCATTCATCGCCGACCGGAGTCGCTCGATCGCCCCATCGGCGACCTCGAGATTCAGGGTGGTGACCAACGAGTCGACGAAGCGTCGATCGGCTGCGTCCTGGAGCCTGGGCTGCAGCCAGGCCGCCATCGCGGGACGACCCTCGCTGGCGGTCAGTCGCTCGAACAGCTGCAGGCCGCCACTGCCGGCGAGTGGCCGGGAGGTCTCGCCCTCGCTGAGCCGCCAGATGACCCGGGCAAGGTCCGGCGGGATCTCGTCATAGCTGAAGGCCGGTGGCGTGTCGACGCGCAAGCCACGCACCGCCATGGTGGGCTGGGCTGCGGTGGCCTGGGCGACGCTCTGGTTGTTGAGGGTGGCCGAGTAGATGCTGAAGAGGACGTCGGCGCGAGCGGTGTTCAGCGAGTCGTTCGCGAGATCGACATCGAAGCGATGGATGCGGAAGGCACGAACCTCGTTGCCGCGCACCAGCGAGTCGACCTGCGCGGCACTCGGCGTCACACCGTCAATCCCCCGCCGGGTGGCATAGGCACGAATGGCGCGCTCCATCATCTCCGGGGTCGAGATGGCGTTGAGCACCGTGTCGGCAACGAGGTCGGTCCCCCCGTCGAGGGCGACGAGGATCATTGCCAGGTCGGCCCACATCGAGACCATCCCGGTGGCGAGCACCCGGTCGGGGCTCTGGGGGGATCTCAAGAGGACCGACGTCAACTGGTCGCCGGTGATGGTCTCCTCACCGACCTGGGCAACGACCTTGCTGTTGTCGATCTCGGCCGTCCCACCACAGGCCGTGACGGCCAAGGTGGCGGCGAGGATTGGCACGATGGGGCGGGCGAACCAGGGACGCATCACGACTCCACGGGGGAAGGGCCAGCCGATAAGGCTATGCAGGGAGAATAACCGACCCGGCGGTCATCGAGGGGCGGGGAGGAGGTCGGCCAGGATGGCCGCTGATCGTGCTGCCGCTCCGCGGTCGCCCTCCAGGGCCTTCCGCGCCGCCGCCGCCGCGACGAGGCGCCCCCTCGGCTCTGCCAACCAGGTACACCACGTTGCGGCGAGCTGGCGGGCGGGTTCCCGGGTGGGGAGTCGGGTCAGGGCGCCGGCGACGGCGAGCAGCTCGGCCTCACGGCTGCCGCGGTCCCGTGGACCGATGATCACCGGACGGCCCCAGGCCGCCGGCTCGACCACCGAGTGGACGCCGCGCTGTCCGAACCCTCCGCCGACATAGGCGACGTCGCCCGCGGGGTAGAGCCCGAGGAGGACGCCGAGTCGATCGACGATGGTGACCGCGGCTGTCGCCGCGCCGCCTTCCCCGGACCATCGCACCGTCGACAGCCCGCGGCCCGCTGCCGCGACCTCGAGTCGGTGGCAGTGCTCCGGGGTTGGTTCGTGTGGCACGATCACCATCCGAGCCGTCGGATGGGTGGCTCGGGTGATCTCGAGGGCCTCGAGGAGTACCGATTCGTCGGTCGGCCAGGTGCTGCCCGCGACGAGCACGGCGGCGGTGTCATGGGAGCCATGGGACGGGTCGATCGCGAGGCGATCGATGATGGCCAGGACACTGTCGATGCGGGGATCGCCGACCACCGTGATGCGGCTCGGGATGGCGCC
>JAHEFN010000238.1 GCA_024640185.1 Gemmatimonadota bacterium
CCTCGCCATCTCACTCCTCGAAGACTCGGGCTACATGGCGCGGGCGGCCTTCGTGATGGACCGCGTGATGAAGAGCGTCGGGCTGCACGGCAAGAGCTTCATCCCCATGCTCCTTGGATTCGGCTGCTCGATCCCGGCCATCATGGCCACCCGCACCATCGAGAGCCGGCGCGCCCGGATGACGACCATGATGGTGATCCCGCTCATGAGCTGCAGCGCCCGTCTGCCGATCTACGCCCTCATCATCCCGGCCTTCTTCGCCGGTCAGATGCGGGCGGCGGTGCTGTGGATCATGTACCTCATCGGCGTCGCCCTCGCCCTGGGCTGCGCCTGGCTGCTGCGCAAGACGCTCTTTGCCGGCGGGGGTCTTCCCTTTTTGATGGAGCTCCCGCCCTACCGCCTTCCCACCTTCCGAAGCGTCCTGCAGCACATGGCCGAACGGTCCTGGTTGTACGTCCGCAAGGCGGGAACCATCATCCTCGGGATCTCCATCGTCATGTGGGCCCTGGCCACCTTCCCCCGGCTCGATCCCGAAACCGCCGCCGCGGCTGAGCCCACCATCGCGGGTGCTTCCGCCGAGACCGGGGACGACCTCGCCGCCCGCCGGCTCGCACACTCTCTTGTCGGTCGCATGGGTCACGCCATGGAGCCCGTCATCGCCCCCATGGGCTTCGATTGGCGCATCGGCACCGCTCTGGTCGGCGCGTTTGCCGCAAAGGAGGTCTTTGTCGCTCAGCTCGGCATCGTCTACTCGGTGGAGTCCCCGGAGGACACCGGCGCCGCCCACCTCCGGCAACAGCTCCAGGCCGACTACACGCCGTTGGTCGGTTTCTGCATCATGCTCTTCGCTCTCATCGCCTCGCCGTGCATGGCCACCGTGGCGGTGATCCGCCGCGAGAGCGGTTCGTGGGTTTGGGCCGCCTTTCAGTTTTTCGGGCTGACGGTTCTCGCGTGGATTGTGACCGTCCTTGTCTTCCAGATCGGCACCCTTCTCAACCTCGGAACCTGACGACCGACTGCCAGTGGGTCCACCGCCCGGGTGGGACCGACGACACCGCATTTGTCGCCGGGCTGCGCGTTGCAACGGTCTTCTGACCCCGCAACGATGTCCCTGCTCTTGTGATGCCACGCCGACTGCGGATACCATGGCGGACGGAGTCACCATGAACACCACCCTCAAGCTCGTCATCTCGGTCGCAGCGCCGATTGCGGTCGGCGGTCTCTCCGGATTCGCCACGGCGCGCGGGGTCGCGGACTGGTATCCGACGCTGACCAAACCACCGTTCAACCCACCGGCCTGGGTCTTCGGCCCGGTCTGGACCGCGCTCTACATCATGATGGGGGTGGCCGCATTTCTCGTCTGGCGAAGAGGCCTCGACGGCGACGGAGTGAGAGTCGCGCTCACGGTCTTCGCGGTCCAGCTCGCCCTCAACGGTCTCTGGTCCATCCTGTTCTTCGGGATGCAGGCGCCCGGTTGGGCCCTGGTCGAGATCATCCTGCTCTGGATCGCCATCGGAATCACCACCGTGCTCTTCTGGCGGGTCACGCCGGCGGCAGGAGGGCTCCTGCTGCCCTACTGGGGCTGGGTCAGCTTCGCCACCGTGCTCAACGGGTCGCTCTGGTGGCTCAACCGCCCGCCGGTCGGCTGACTCGGTGTTCGTTGGAAGGACCGGAGACCGATCAACGTTGGCCAAGACATGAACTTCACGATCTTTTTCAAGCTCTACGCCGTCGCGGTGATCACCTTCTTCATCATCGATCTCATCTGGTTGGGCGTCGTGGCGCGATCGTTCTACCAGAACCAGATGGGTCACCTCATGCGGACCGACGTCAACTGGCCGGCAGCCATCGTCTTCTACCTGGTCTTCGTCGTCGGCATCATCGTCCTCGCCATCTGGCCCGCCGTCGAACGGCAGAGCCTCGGCCACGCCCTCGCCCTCGGCGCCCTCCTCGGGCTGGTCACCTACGCCGCCTACGATCTCACCAACCTCGCGACCCTCGAGGGGTTCCCGATCCGGGTTGTTCTGGTCGACATGGTCTGGGGGACCGTTCTGTGTGCGACGGTCAGTGCGGTGGCGTACCTCGCCTCAACCCGGCTCCTCTGACTGATCGGTCGGATCGGTGGGCTCGGTTCCACCTTCAGCCGCGAGCCGCCTGAAACAACCGGAATTCGGCACCGGTGTCCTGCGACCCTCTTCGCCTCCAGGCCGGTGGGACGCCGGCCCGACAATGGATCTCGGCCCCTTGTGGTGCCGGCATCTCGCCGGCACGGAAAACACGAAGCACCGGGGCACCTCTTGGACCGGCGTACCACGCAACAACCTCTTCAACGAGTCTGAAGGTTCGCCCAGGCCCGCCCGGCCTCGGACATCACAGCTCGGCGAGCACCTCTTCGGTGTGTTCGCCGAGGGCGGGAGCGGGTCGCCCGGGCGTCCGCCCGATCGCGGGCAGCCAGGGCCCGACGGCGGTCATCGACTCGCTGCCGGGCACCGGCAGCTCTTCGGTCAACCCCGCGTCGGCGAAGACCGGGTCATCCGCCGCCCGACCGGTGGTGTGAACCGCGCTCACCGGCAGGCCGCGCTCCTCGGCGAGCGCCAGCCAGTGGTCGCGCCCGTGGGTCGCCAGCGCTTCTTCAACACGGGCGGCGACGGCCGCTGCGTCCTGCCCCATGGCGAAGCCCGCACCGGCGAGATCCTCGACCCCGAGCATGGCGACAAAACCGAGCCAGAACTTGGGTTCCAGCGCCGACACCGCGAGGACATCGTCACCGCCGCACCGGTAGACCCGGTAGCAGGGGCAGGCGCCGCCGAGCAGGAGGTCGACCACCCGTTCGCGGCCCGCCGCCTCCTCCGCCCAGCGCCATGTGACAAAGGGCAGGGATCCTGTGATCAGGGGCTGATCGACCCGGCCGCCACGCCCGCCCCGTTCACGCCGCAGCAACGCGGCCAGAATCGAGGACGCCGCCAGCATCCCGGCGCCGACGTCCGCGAGCTGAATCCTCGGCTGTTCCGGCCCCATGGCCTCGAGCGCCCCGGTGAGCGCGATGAGGTTGAGGTCGTGGGCCAGCCGGCGGCGCACCGCCGCACCGCGTCCGAAGGACGACAGCGAACACCACACGAGCCTCGGGTTGATCTCCGCCAGCGCCTCGTAACCCAGGCCCCACGCCGCCATCGTCCCGGGCCGGAAGCTCTCGACCAGCACGTCGGCGCGCGAGGCCAGCCGGCGCATCTGTTCCTGACCCGCATCGGTCGTCAGATCGAGACAGACCGACTCGGCGCCGCGAAACAGCGTGGCGAAGCCGACCCCCATGCCCCCGACCAGCGGCGGCACCATCCGCATCGGGTCGCCGGTCCCGGGCTCCTCGACCTTGATCAACCGGGCCCCGAGATCGAGCAGCTGCCGCGCGAGCACTCCACCCGGCAGAAGGCGCGACACATCAAGAACCGCCACACCATCGAGGGGAAGCGGCAGGTCAGTGGTCATGGTGTTCTGCCCCTTGGAAGCACCCCATGACCGCGCCCCATCAAGGCACGTGACGAGTGCTCCGGTGCCACCCGTAGCATTGAGCGGCGGATTAGATCAAACAGACCGAAACGCCGATGGGGCCGCACAATGCAACAAGTGGCACCACGCGACACCTTCCGGAACACCAGCCCCGGAGACGCAATCCGTTGCTGAGCACCCGGGCTCGGTGCCTGGCTCTCTTTTCGTCGCGAAAAGGTGCCTGGCACCGCTCCCATGACGTTTCCCGGCTGGCTTTCCATCAGCCCTCCGGGTAGAACAGCCCACCGGTTCTCACCAGTTCTTTCAACCCACCGGCGGGTTTGAAGCGCGCGCCGTGGCGCTGGGCGAGATCGTTCATCCTGTCGACGACGGCAGCGGCGCCCACGTGGTCGACATGGCGGAACGGCCCCCCCCGAAACGGCGGGAAGCCGAGACCGAGGATCGCCCCGAGATCGCCGTCCTCGGCGGAGGCGATGACCCCCTCGTCGAGACAGTGAACGGCCTCGTTGACCATGAGCAACGCCATCCGGTCGCGAATTTCTTCGCCGGCGACCTTTCGGCGATCGGGCCCACCGAAGAACCGATAGATCTCGGTATTGACCTGCCGCGGACCCTTCTTCTTGTTCGGATAGAGATAGAAACCCTTGCGGTTCTTGCGGCCCTGGAAGCCCGCCTCGTACATCTTCGGCAGGGCGTCCGACGAACCGAGGCCGCGCTCGGCGAAGGCGGCGCCGAGATCGGCGGCGACATGGGCGCCGACGTCGATCCCCACCTCGTCCATCAGCGCCACCGGCCCCACCGGGTAGCCGAAGTCCTTGAGCACCCGATCGAGGCCCTCGATCTTCGCCCCCTCCTCGAGCAGAACCACCGCCTCGTTGAGATAGGGCGCGAGGATTCGAGTGGTGTAGAACCC
>JAHEFN010000239.1 GCA_024640185.1 Gemmatimonadota bacterium
AGAAGCTGCCCCGTGACCCTCGACCGTCTCACCGCCGCCTTGGCCGACCGCTACACCATCGAGCGGGAGCTCGGCGAGGGCGGCATGGCCACGGTCTACCTGGCCGCGGACCTCAAGCACGACCGCAAGGTGGCGCTCAAGGTCCTCAAGCCCGAGCTCGCCGCGGTGCTCGGCGCCGAGCGGTTCGTGGTCGAGATCAAGACCACGGCCGCGCTGCAGCACCCCCACATCCTGCCGCTCTTCGACAGTGGCGAGAGCGACGGGTTTCTGTGGTACGTGATGCCGTTCATCGACGGCGAGACCCTCCGCGACAAGCTCACCCGCGAGACCCAGTTCGGGGTGGACGAGGCGGTGCGGATCACCACCGAGGTCGCCGACGCGCTGGGGTATGCCCACAGCCAGGGGGTGGTCCACCGCGACATCAAGCCGGAGAACATCCTGCTGGCCGCCGGCCGGCCGATGGTGGCCGACTTCGGGATCGCCCTGGCGGTGAGTGCGGCCGCGGGGGGCCGGATGACCGAGACCGGGCTCTCACTCGGCACGCCGCACTACATGTCTCCCGAGCAGGCGACGGCCGACAAGGAGATCACCGGCCGGAGCGACATCTACTCGCTGGCGAGCATGCTCTACGAGATGCTGGCGGGCGAGCCACCGCACGGCGGCGGCTCGGCGCAGCAGATCATCATGAAGATCATCGCCGAGGAGGCGCAGCCGCTGACGGCGCTCAGGAAGAGCGTGCCACCCAACGTGGCGGCGGCGGTGGCGAAGGCGCTGGAGAAGCTGCCGGCCGACCGCTTCGAGAGTGCCAAGGCATTTGCCGACGCGCTGGTGGACCCCGGGTTCACGACCGCCCGGATGCTGGTGGATGGTGCGGGGGCAGGTGGTGGCGCGAGCTGGATTCGCGACCGCCGCACCATCGCCATGGGCCTCCTCGCCGTGGCGCTTCTGGGATGGGGTGTCACTCGCCAGGGAGGCACGGCAGGCCCGACCGAGTATGACGTCGGGCTGCCCGACAGTGCAGGGATGACGGCGCTCGGAAGCATCGGGTTCGACATGGACCGAGCCGGCCAATTCGTCGTCTACCAGACCGCCATCGGCCGGACCAGTGAGCTCTGGTACCGCTCCCTCAGCGATGCGACGACGCGCAGGATCGAGGGCACCGCAGCGGCGATCATGCCGACGGTATCCCCCGACGGGACTCAGGTGGCGTTCATCCGGTTGATCGAGGGGGGGACGTGGACACTGGAGACCACCTCCCTGGACGGTCGAAACTCGGTGGTGCTCACCACCGGGGCGGATGAGGTCACCGGCCTCGACTGGCTCAACGACGGACGGATCCAGTTGCTGGGGAATGATGGCAAGGAGGGGCGCTGGATCGATCCGGGCGGTGGCTCCTCGGTCACACGATCGATCTACTATTGCATCATGGCATCCGAACTTCCCGATCCGAGTCAGATGCTGTGCGGAGGTGGCGGCGACCGGTTCGGATACCTGACCAGCCAGGGCGACACGACCTCCACGGCGACCCTCTGGAGGGGGGAGGACTCCGTCAAGGTCTTCGGGACGCACTTCAAGGTGGTGGACGGAGCGTACCTGACCTACCTCTCGGCCGGCGGCGACCTCCTCGCCGCTCCGATCGACCTCGACTCGAGGAGGGCGGGGAACGCCGTCAGGATGGTCACCGGTCTCGGGCGACGGAATTACACCGGGGCGGGAACCTATGACATCGCCGACAATGGGACCCTGGTCTATGCCCAGGGGTCCAATGCGGCGGTTGGCCACTTGGTGCTGGCCGGCGATGCAGGCCTCGACACCCTCCCGGTGGGTGCCGAGTCGTTCCTTCGGTTCGCCATCTCACCCGATGGAGAGGCGTTGGCGGCCGTGGTCGAATCCCTGGAGGGGGAACAGCTGCGGATCTATGACCTGGCCACCGGCCAGCACACCGTCTGGGCCAGGGCTGCCGAGATCCGGCAGCCCGTGTGGAGTCCCGAGGGCGATCGGTTGGTGTTCACGTCGGGGGACTCGATCTTTGTCGGGTCGCCGATTCGCGGGATCGCGCCCGCGGCCGTCGCCCCTGACTTCGGGGGCTTCGAGGCGTACTCTTGGCAACCGGGCGATCGTCTGGTCGGGACGTTGTGGGATGACTACGTCGTCGCCGCCGTCCAGTTCGGGACCCAGCCGGCCACGGTCGACACCCTCGTGGCCGATGCCACCTTCGTCAGGATCTCTCCCGATGGTCGCTGGATGGCCTACAGTGACCGTGCCATCAACACGATCTGGTTGGAAGCGGTCCCCTCGGACGGCACGCGCTTCCAGGTCGCCGGCAACGTTGCCGAGCCGCTGTGGCTCTCGGACTCACTGCTGGCCTTCTGGCTGTTCACCGACGGCGGCATCTCGGTGGACGTCGTGGATGTGGCCTCCGCGGGCCGTGCACCGATCGGGCGCCGTCGACGCTGGCTCACGCTCTCAGGCTTCAGGGATACGGCCGGTCAATCGTTCAACCTCTCGCCGGATGGCAGGGTGCTCTACGTGCAGGGTGCCGACGAAGAGCCAACCAGGTTTCTGAGGGTGATTCCCAACTGGGTCGAGCAGATGAAGCACGCCGTGGACGAGGCCAACCGATGAGCACTCCCCTCGATCGCCTCACCGCCGCCCTGGCCGACCGCTACACCCTCGAGCGAGAAGTCGGTGCGGGCGGCATGGCCACCGTCTATCTCGCCCACGACGTCAAGCACGACCGCAAGGTGGCGCTCAAGGTGTTGCGGCCCGAGCTGGCGGCGGTGATCGGAGCAGAGCGATTCCTGGCCGAAATCAAGACCACCGCCAACCTGCAGCACCCCCACATCCTGGCGCTCTTCGATTCCGGGCAGGTCGATGGGACCGTGTTCTACGTGATGCCCTACGTGGAGGGCGAGTCACTTCGCGATCGGCTGGCGCGCGAGACCCAGCTCGGCATCGCCGACGCGGTACGGATCGCCCGGGAGGTGGCCAGCGCCCTCGACTACGCCCACCGACACGGCGTGATTCACCGCGACATCAAGCCCGAGAACATCCTGCTCCACGATGGCCAGGCCTTGGTGGCCGACTTCGGGATCGCCCTCGCCGCCAGCAAGAGTGAGGGCAGCACCCGGATGACCGAAACCGGGATGTCGCTCGGCACCCCACACTACATGTCTCCCGAACAGGCGATGGGCGAGCGTGACCTCGACGCCCGGACCGACATCTATGCCCTCGGCTGCATGCTCTACGAGATGCTCGCAGGCGAGACGCCGTTCACCGGCCCGAGCGCCCAGGCGATCATCGCCAAGGTGATGAGCAGCGATCCGGAGCCGGTCACCACCCTCCGGCGCACCGCCCCCCCGCATGTGGCGGCCGCGGTTCACATGGCGATCCAGAAGTTGCCGGCCGACCGCTTCGAGAGTGCGGCAAGGTTTTCGGAGGCACTCGGCAGCGCCGCCGCCGGTGCGACCCTGCCGCAGTTTGGTGCGGTCACCCCACCACTCCGTCGCAATCGCCCGGCGCTGCTCTTTGCGGGTCTGGCGGTGTTGGCCTCACTGACGACTGTGTGGGCACTGAGTCGACCCGGATCGGCGGATGGTGGGCGGGTCTCGCGATTCGCGCTGGCGGTCCCACCCGGTCAGGAACTCGCCAATCCCGGCGGTACTCGGCTGGCCATCTCACCGGATGGCGAGGGGTTTGTCTATCCCGGTCCGGGCGAGGGTCGCTCTCAACTCTGGTTCCGTCGTTTCGACGCCCTGGAGGCCGTGCCAATCCAGGGAGGCGAGGGCCTGACCTCACCGGCCTTCTCGCCGGATGGCAGCGAGATCGCCGGACTCACGTACGCACCGTTTGCCGTGAGGATCGTGCCTGCCGCCGGCGGAACGCCCCGACTCATCATTGATGACCCGAAGAAGGTTTCCGGGGGTGGGCTCGCATGGTCCGAGGACGGCTTCCTCTATATCGATGGCGGAACGGGGCTGGCGAGGATCCGGCCCGATGGCAGCGACTGGGAGATGGTGATGCCACTCGATTCGGTCACCGGGGAGACCGGGGTGGGATGGCCGACCGCGCTGCCGGGTGGTGGCGCGATCCTTTTCCGGGTTCGCCGTGGGGGCGAGGCGCCGACCGAGTTCCGGATCGTGGCATACGATGTCCGCAATCGCGTCCGGAAGGAGATCGTTCGGGGAGTGCTGGCGCGCTACAGCACGACCGGGCACCTCCTCTGGGTCACGGCAGATGGCGTGCTCCACGCGCAACGTTTCGACCCTGAGCGGCTCGAGTTCGAGGGCTCGCCGGTGGGGATCGTGGAAGGCCTCTCCCTCACCGCGTTCTCGGCCACGGACCTGGCTCTCTCCCCTGACGGTGACCTGATCTACAGTATGGGGGCGGGCCAGGCGAGCCTCAGTGCGCCA
>JAHEFN010000240.1 GCA_024640185.1 Gemmatimonadota bacterium
CCGTCGACCCGCGACACGAAGAACGAGGCGACGCTGTGAACGCTGTCGATCGGGTGGCCGGCTGCCAGCCGCTGCTCGAGGCCCGTGAGGAACGCCTCGACCACCTCGGCATACCGTTCGACGGAGAAGAGCAGGGTCACGTTGACGTTGATGCCGGCAGCGAGGAGATGGGTGATCGCCGGGAGGCCCGCCTTGGTGCCTGGCACCTTGATCATCACGTTGGGGCGATCGACCCGCTGCCAGAGCCGCTCGGCCTCGGCGATCGTCGCCGCCGTGTCGTTCGCGAGGGTGGGCGCCACTTCGAGCGAGACCGTGCCGTCACCATTCCCGTGGGTGTCGTATACCGGGCGAAAGACGTCGCAGGCGGCCTGGACATCACTCACCATCAGCGACTCAACGATCTCCTGCGCCGTCGCACCGCGCGTGGCGAGTCGGCCGATGTCGGCGTCGTAGTCGCTCGAACCCGTGATCGCCTTCTCGAAGATCGTTGGGTTGGAAGTCATCCCCCGCAGCCCGCGATCGGTGATCAACGACGCGAGGGTGCCGGACTGCACCAGGTCACGGGTGATGAAGTCGTACCAGGGGCTCTGGCCCAGGTCGCCGAGCCGGACGAGGGGGTGCGTCATGGTGATCTCCTCGATCAGACGATGTCGCGGACGGCCTGTGCCACCCGTGCTGCGGTGAAGCCGAATTCCTCGAACAGTCGCTTGCCCGGTGCCGAGGCGCCGAAATGGTCGATCCCGATGGCGCGTCCCCGGTCGCCGACAAAACGACACCAGCCGAAGGTCGATCCCGCCTCGACCGAAACCCGTGCGCTGAGCGCTGGCGGCAGGACCCGATCACGCCACGAGGCGTCCTGGGCGAGGAAGAGCTCCCATGAAGGCATCGACACCACCCGCGTGGGGATCCCCTCGGCGGCGAGTGCCTTGGCGGCATCGACCGCGATCTGCAATTCGGAGCCCGTGGCGATCACCACGGCACGCGGCGCGGCCTCGGGTTCGTGCAGGATGTAGGCACCCCTGGCGGTGTCACCGACCGGGTCGGCCCGACGTTCCTGCGCGGCGAGGCTCTGGCGAGTCAGGATCAGGGTCGTCGGGCCATCGGTGCGGCGCAGCAGGGTCCGCCATGACTCGACTGTTTCGGCAGCGTCGCCGGGACGAAGGGTCACCATCCCGGGAATGCCGCGCAGCATCGCAAGGTGCTCGACCGGCTGATGGGTCGGTCCATCCTCTCCCACCCCGATCGAGTCGTGCGAGAAGATGAAGGTGGCCGGCAATCCCATCAGGGCGGCGAGGCGGAGCGACGGCTTGCAGTAGTCCGCGAAGACCAGGAAGGTCGCCCCGTACGGTCGTACCCCGCCGTGCGCGGCCATCCCGTTGAGGATCGCGGCCATGCCATGTTCACGCACCCCGAAATGGAACCGGGTCCCACTCATCGAGGCCGAGAAGACGCCACCCGCCGTGATCTTGGTGCCGTTGCTTCCGGTCAGGTCGGCCGAGCCACCCGCCAACGCGGGAATCGCGTGCGCCAGTTGCCCCAGGGCCTTCTGTGACGCCTGTCGCGTGGCAATCGATTCGGCGGAGAGGTCAGGCAGGGCGGACTCCCAGCCGTCAGGGAGTGTTCCCGCCATTCGGGCGGTGAACTCCGACGCCTTGGGGCTGGCCGCGAGGCGGCTCTCCCAATCACGAACCAGCCCCGCCCCCTGCGTCTGGAGATCGGGAAGCGTCCGGTAGGCCTCCTTCGGCACGAAGAATGGTTCGTCCGGCCAGCCGAGGATCTTCTTCGTGGCGGCGATCTCCTCGGCGCCGAGCGGCGCACCGTGGGCACCGGCGGTGTCGCGCTTGGTGGGTGCCGGGTCACCGATGATGGTCTTCAGCACGATGAGCGTCGGCTTGTCCTCCTCCATCCCCGCGCGGGAGAGTGCGGCGTCGATCGCGACGAGGTCGGTGCCGTCGTCGACGCGGAGGGTGCGCCAGCCATACGCCTCGAATCGCTGGGCGACCCCTTCGCTGAAGGCGAGATCGGTGCGGCCGTCGATGGTGATCGAGTTGTCGTCCCAGATGACGGTGAGGCGACCGAGCCCGAGGTGCCCGGCGAGGGAGGCAGACTCATGGGAGATCCCCTCCATCAGGTCGCCATCCGAGGCGATCACCCAGGTGCGGTGATTGACCACCGCTTCGCCGAACTCCGCGCGCAGCATCCGCTCGCTGATCGCCATGCCCACGGCGTTGCTGATTCCCTGGCCGAGCGGACCGGTGGTGGTCTCAACGCCCACCGTGTGTCCCCGCTCCGGGTGGCCGGGTGTCTTGGAGCCCCACTGTCGGAACGCCTTGATGTCATCGATCGAGAGGTCATAGCCGGTGAGATGGAGCAGGCCGTACAACAACATCGAGGCATGGCCGCACGAGAGCACGAATCGATCGCGGTCAGCCCAATCGGGCGTCTCCGGCGCGTGCTTCAGGTGTCGGGTCCAGAGCATCCAGGCCGCAGGAGCCAGCGCCATCGGAGTACCCGGATGGCCGGAGTTGGCTTGCTGCACAGCGTCCATCGCGAGGACACGGAGGGAATTGATCGCCTGCCATTCGGCGGCGGAGTCGAACGGTGGGGTGGTTCCGGTCACGTCGATCCAAGTCGGTGGGGAGTCATGGGTCGGGGCCGCGTCGGCCGTCCCAAGATAACCGCCGGGGCAACTCGGGGTCTGCCCTGCCGAGGGGGACTGACGCTCCGGCCGGTTCGGTGGTATCTGTTGGCACTTGGCGGGATGGCCCGCCCCTCTCCGGAGACCCCCATGAAACCCCTCCTCCTCGCCGCGTTGCTCCTCACCGCCCTGACGCCGGCCATGGCGGAGGCACAGGGGCCGGCGCCCCTCGGATTCAGGTCCTCGAGGGCTCCCGCAGGCCCGGTGGCCGCACCACCCGTCGCCAGTTCGGGTTCGGCACTCGGAGCCACCCAGCAGGGTTCGCGGGTCGGCTCGAAGGTGCTCAAGGGGGCGCTCTACGGCTCCTTGCTCGGTTTTGCCATCGGGGTGGTCGCGGTGGCGACCCACGAGGACACCGATGGGGACCAGGGGGTGGTGATCGTCATTCCCGGGATGACCGCCATCGGCGCCGGGGTCGGCGCCGTGATCGGACTGGCCGGGGGGCTGCTCGGCGGGAAGGACTAACCGTCACGGCAGTGCCACGTCGGCGGTCCGGCATGGTGGCAACTCGCGGCCGAGCACCTCGCCGACCAGATCCACCGCCTCCTCGGCCATCTCCCGATAGGTGGTGAGCTTGCCGCCGGCCACGGTGAGGGCCCGGCCCTCGCGGACGATCTCGTGTTCGCGGCTCCGGCTGCTCTCCGAGCCGCCCTGCTGCAGCAGCGGGCGTACCCCGACCCACCGGTCGCTGATGTCGGCGGCGGTGAGGTCGAGGGTTGGGAAGAGATGCTGCACCGCGCGGAGCAGGTAGGCGACATCGTCCTCGCCCACGGTCAGTGCCTCGGGGGGCTCGTCGGTCTCGGTATCGGTGGTGCCCACCAACACGCGGCCGAGTTCGGGCTCCGGGACGCAGAACATCACGCGGCGATCATCGGGATGCCTGAGCGCCACCGCATGACTGAGCGGCAGTCGCTCGATCGGAAAGGCAATGTGGATTCCCTTGGTGCCGCCGACCAGGTCGCGGTCGGGGAGTCCGATCGCGGAGCGTACCTCGTCGGTCCACGGACCGAGGGCCAGGACCAATGCACCGGCGCGAATCGTCCGACCATCCGGAAGGGTGGCTTCGACCGAGTCTCCATGCACCTGGACCTGCGCGTCGGTCTCTTCGAGGACCTCGACACCGAGCGCACGCGCGGCGGCGATGTTGCTGCGCACCAGGCCGATGTCGTCGCCGTGGGCATCCTGATAGATCGCGCCGCCGATCAGCGGGGCATGATCGAGCAACGGCTCGCGGCGCAGGATGCCCTTCCGGGTGAGCGGATGGTGTGCCCCCAGGCTGCCGCTCCCGGCCAGCAGCTTGTAGAGCATCACCCCGATACCGACGCGACACCACGGCCACCAGGCACCCCTGTCCATCACGAAGAGGAACGGCTGCCGACGGACCAGGTGCGGGGCGATCGCCAGCAAGGTGGTGCGTTCGTGCAACGCCTCGTAGACCAGGCCGATGTCGCCGAGCTCGAGATAGCGAATCCCGCCATGGATCAGCCGAGAGGAACGTGAGCTGGTGCCGAACCCGATGGTCCGCTTCTCGATCAGGGTCACCGAGAGCCCTCGCATCGCCGCATCCCGGGCGATCCCGGCACCCACGATCCCTCCACCCAAGATCAGGAGGTCGCGGTCGGTCGGGCGGCTCGGAGGCGGAGAGTGGCTCATGGTCTTGTAGATTAGGGCATCCCCTTTTCCCGTGCAGGGCACGACCGGC
>JAHEFN010000014.1 GCA_024640185.1 Gemmatimonadota bacterium
TTCTTCAAGAACCCCGCCAACCTGGGGGCGATCACCCCGCCGTGGCTCGGCTTCCAGATGAAGCACGCCACCGACCCGGTGGTGACCGAGGGGACCGAGATCGAGTACCGCATCCGGATGCATGGCATCCCGATGCGGTGGGTGTCCCGGATCACCGAGTTCGTGGAGAACCACCACTTCGCCGACGAGATGCTGGCGGGGCCCTATCGTTCCTGGTACCACCGCCACCGCTTTCGGGAGATCGCTGGTGGCGTGGAGGCCGAGGACATCGTCGACTACCGGTTGCCACTCGGCCCCTTGGGGCGAGTGGCCCATGCCGTCTGGGTTCGGCGTCAGCTGGCCGCCATCTTTGACTATCGGGAGACGGCAATGGCGCGGCGGTTTCCCGTCATCCCCCACGACACCGACACCGGAGGGCGTTGAGATGAACCTGACCCTGATGCTGAAGAGCTATGGCGTGGCGATCGTGGTCTGCTTCGGGATGGACGTCGTCTGGCTCGGCGTGTTGGCAAAAAACTTCTATCGGGACCAGATCGGCCATCTCATGCGCCCCGATGTGCAGTGGCTCCCTGCCCTGCTCTTCTACCTGATCTACGTCGCCGCGTTGGTCGTCATCGTCGTGGCACCCAGCGTCGAGCGCGAGTCGTTCGGGCGGGCGATCGGGTATGGCGCCTTCTTTGGCCTGGCGGCGTACGCAGCGTTCGACCTCACCTCGCTGGCGCTGATCCGCGACTTTCCCCTGAAGGCCGCGCTGGTCGACCTGGCCTGGGGCAGCACCCTCTCGGCGACGGTGTGCGGCGCGGCGTATTGGGCGGCGATGCGGATGGGGTGAGTGGCCCCGCGGCCTTGGGCGTCCCGGTGTCACCGATGATTGAACGGATGATTGCCGTTGGGCCCTGATGCACGAAGATCCGCCACCCCCGGGGGGAGCAGCGAATCTCGTTGTCCTGCACCATGCCCCGAGCAGGACTTGAACCCGCAACCGACGGATTGAGGGGCCGGAGGTCCTTGTCCCTGAAGCGGAACTGCGCGACTGACACCACCCAGACTCGACCGGGTGACGGCCGTCACTCTCTTCCGACGGGGGGACGACAAGGGGCGCTGACCGGTCGATCCGGCCAGCGCCCCCCATCAGATGCTCCCCGGGCTCACTGGCCCTGGATGATCAACCCGGTGGAGAGTCGGTACGGCTTGGTGGAGCTGCCGATGGGCAACTGGTACTCCTCCACGTCACACTCCGGCGGGGGACGGCACCGTCCCGGGCCACAGGTCCCGGCGTTGAAGTTGATGCGCCGGTCATACCCACCATCCGGGATCACGAAGCGGAGGGTGAGGTCGGGCTGGCCCCCGCGGAGGACCGGGGCCGGCCCGATGGCACCGAAGACGAAGGTCACCAGCCGGTCCTCGACGCTCGAGGCACCGTTGTCGCCGCGGAGGAATGCCCTCGCCTCGGCGGTGTGGACCTCGGTGACCTGCTCACCGGCCTCGTTCACGTAGGTCCGGCTCGCCTCGAGCGTCATCGGGTAGCCGACGGTGGCATCGATCTGCCCCACGGCACCGGTGGCGGAGAGGTACAGGCCGGCTGAGTGGAAGATCCCGCCGTTGCGGGCCGGCCAGGGCACCACCAGGTAGTAGTCGGTGATGGCATCCTTCGCCCCACCCGGCGCACAGGCGTTCACCGTGCTGTAGCTGGAGGAGTACCGGGCCGAGAAGAACACCTCCGCCCCACCCGGCGCCGAGGCCAGCGAGGCCCGCAGCAGGTTGTCCCCCTCCCCGAGCAGCCAACTGGCCGAGCTGAGGCCGCCGACGAGCGTCGTGGTGGTCGTCTCATTGGCGGAGCCGTTGGCCAGCGCTCCAGTGGCACCCCCGGGAGTCCAGTGCACCGTCGCACCGACCGTCGGGTTGGCGAAGCTGTCGGTCACCATCACCGTCGGATCTGGCGTGACGAGATTGGCGCCCGGCGGCAGCGTGCCGTAGTCGGCCGTGCCCACCACCGAGATCAGGGCCGGCGCTGCGGGAACGATCGTGAACGGTGCGCTGACCGCCGTGTCCGGCTGTGCTGCGTCGGCGAGCCGGGCCGTCGCGATGAAGCGATAGCCGGTGTCGGCGACTGGCAACCGGGCCTCGACCATTGCGATGCCGGAGTTCGCGGCGGCCCGGAGCGTCGTCACCTCGCCGAGGAAGGCGTGCTGGTTGAGCGTGAACGTGACCGTGTCCATGGCGAGCGGCACGATGTCACCCAGGTCGGAGCGGAGCTCCACTCGGTTGGGCACCAGCGTACCCGCGGGGAAGCTGCTCCCCGAGTCGGGCGCGGTGAACACCAGGGTGCTCGGCCCGGATGCGGCCACCAGCCAGTTCAACGTGGCGGGGGCCACGGTCACCACCGGATTGCCCGAGGCATCCTGACCCGCGAGGGCCTCCGGAAGGGTGTATGCAGCCGAGAGCTTCGTGTAGGCCGTCCGATACTGGACGGTGGTCCCGAAGTCGAGGCAGGTGACCGCGGCGGTGCCGCTGTTGTCCGTGAGGGCATCCGCCCCGCAGACACTGGCATCACCGACCGGTGTGGTGGTCGCCGGGGCTCCCGTCGTGAACGCGACGGTGATTCCCGAGATCGGCGTGCCCTTATATGTCGTGATCGTGACCGCAGGGAGACTGTCGTTCTGGCGGTTCGTGCCCACGGTGCCGCGGATCGCGCCGTCAACGGGCGACTCCAGCAAGGCGGGGGCCCGCAGGAACTCGCTCGTCGATCCGCCGACGCCACCGGTGGACCGCAGTTCCGAGTCGACCGGGCCGAACGGCGAGAACTCACTGGTCGAACCGGCGACCCCGCCGACGGCACGGGCCCCGACCGCGGCGGCGTGCGCCGGAACCGGCAGCAGTGCATCGGCCAGGAAGCCCATGATCCGCTGTCCGAGGCTGAGCTGGGCGGCACCGGCATCGACCTCGCCGCACTGGAGGACCATCCCGTCGGGAAGCGGGACGCGTTCGAGCACCTCGAATCCCCCCCCGCTCTGGTGCCCCAAGACCAGGCGCTCAAGGAGGGCCGCCAGGTCCTCCTCCGGCACGCCCGCAAGGGATGCCGCCGAGGGGCAGACGCCGACGGTCGCCTCCACCCCCAGGGGCAGGGTCTGCGACGGACTCAAGTTCCAGTCGTAGACGAACGGGTACTTGTCGAGCAGGGTCACCAGCGCGGTGGAATCGGCCGGACGGGCCGTGACGACCGTGTTCTCGAGCACCGCATTGGCGGGGAACTGAATGCCGGAGAGCGAATCGTCCGTCACGAACGTCGTCACCGAGTCGCCCACGTACACGATCCAGAAGTTGGCCGGGTCGCCGATGTTCGCGTCGATCCCGACGAAGCAGAACAATCCGTTGTAGAGCTTGACCAGGTTCTCGGCCGAGATCGTCAGGGGGGTCTGGGCGTGCTTGGTCCTGATGAAGTCGACCAGCGTGAAGACCTTCCCGCGTGCGGTGACCGTGTCGCCCTGGTCCCTGACCTGCTTCTGGATGTTGTCCCACTTGCCGAGCACCGCGTTCTCATCAGGGGAGCCCTGGAAGGCCTCCTCGAGGAGCGCGGTGATCTCGCTCTCCGCGATGCAGCCGTTCAGTGCCGCAAAGCCCCCGCCGACCGGTGGGCCGTCCCCGGGGGTGGCGTCCGTCGGCAACGGGGAGCCGCCGCACGCCACGACCGCAACGGCCGACAGCGCGATCCAGACCCTCATCCCCCAACTTGCGAACACACTCACGGAACGTCCGGACTGGGACAGAGCCCCAATGCACGACACACGCGGCGACATGATGTTGACTCCAGAATGGAACCACGAAGGAAGCTGGGGGCGTTGGCACCTTGAGAGGATGTCGGGACAAGGCAGAGAGTATCCCAACAGCGAAACGTTATTACCGACTCACGAATGCCGCAAGACCACTCCCGCGCCTCTGGTACACGCGCCGTCCCGGTCCCGCAACACGGATGATTTCCCTCGCAGTATTTCGGCAGTGTGCTTGCTCAAGCACCGATCACGTGCCGGCCTCAACGCCGAGGAAAACCCTCGCAGTTTCCGGCATGCACCGACCTCCCAGCGGGTCGCATCTCGATCCACGATGTCGGCGCAGAAATGCCTTGTGCTTTGTGGCACCGCTCCTATTATCTCAAGCAGGCCCTCCCCCAACGATCTGCGCGTGACATCCCCCCCGGAGCGTCTCCGCCATGGACATCCAACAGCACGTCGACGGCGATGTGACCATCGTTGCCCTCCACGAAAAGCTCGACACCGGCACGGCCCCGGATGCCGGGCAGGCTCTCTCCGCACTCGTCGAGCAAGGCTCCCGGCGTATCGTGGTCGACTTCACGGACGTGGCCTACGTCAGCAGCGCCGGTCTCCGTGTCCTCCTCGCGACCGCCAAGCAGCTGCGGGCGAAGGGAGGTGCGTTGCGCGTCTGCTCGCTGAACGAGGGCATCCAGGAAGTGTTCGACATTTCCGGCTTCAGCACGCTGCTCTCGGTGTACCCCTGCGCCACGGACGCCGTCCGTGGCTTCTGACCGCGAGGTGCGCCCCGGGTATCGCACCACGTGCCCGCCGGGATGACCCGCCCGTGACCTTCACCATCGCGATCGGCATGGGCCTGGGTGAGGCCGTGCTCGGCCGCGAGGTGCAGCACCAACTCGAAACGCTCCACGTGGGCCGGACGGAAGCGGATCGCCTCATGGGAGCGGGGCGGGCGTACGGACGCGGCCCCCTGCCGCTCTTCCTCGGGCAACTCGACGCGGCGCAGCGCTCGGGCGCGGCGGTCGGCCTCGTCCTGGTCCGTGAAACGGCCGAGGAAGGGCATGCTGGGCATCGCTCGCCCCTCGTTGCCCCACTCATGGACTGCACCGAGCGGGCGGAGGTCGTCCTGGCGGCGCCCGGGCGGACCCCGTGGGAGGGCGTCGCGGCGGCTGTTCGCCGCCTCTCCGGATGTGATCCCCACACCGCCGATGCCGACGCCCTCCGATTCCTGCTGCTCGGATGCCACACTGAGCGACAGGTGCTGGCGATGGCGATCCTCCTCCGCAGCATGTTCAGTCACTCCCGGGTGATGGTGTCGCCGCACCTCGTCGGGAGCGCCACCTCCGAGGGCCATCTCGCGGTCCTCCGGCACAACCTCCCGCTCGCGGGTGTCGAGGTGACCCTGGACCTCGGCGCTGCGGCCGATTTCGCGAACATCGATCGGGGGCCGCTGGACGAGCTCGAGTGCGGGGCCTGCACACTCTCGCCGCCGGACGTCGATGAGGCACTCAACGTCACGACCCGCCGGATCCTCCAGCTCCTCTGCCTGCACTGGAGTCGGGCCCACCTCACGCCGCTGAGCGGTGGGTACAGCGGCAGCCTCCTGATGCTCGCCTCCGGCTGGAAGGGCGAGGCCCAGACCGAGCCGATGGTGATCAAGGTGGACCAGTACGCCCAGATGCGCCGGGAGATCGATGGGTACCACCTGGTGAAGGACTTCCTCGGCAAGCACGTGCCGACCTTCGAGTACCCGGTGCAGAACGACAACCACCTCGGCGTGGGGATGGAGCTCGCGGCGATGGAGGGACAGCCGACCTCCCTGCAGGATTGCTTCGAGGCGGCCGAGACCGAGGGCGGCCTGGAACGCTACCTGCGCCGGCTGGACAAGGCCCTGGGCCTCCTCGGGGGCCGGCTCTACCGGAACACGAGGCGCACCGCCTGGGTCAGCCCGTATCGCGTCTTCCACCTCCACACCGAGATGCAGCAGCAGTGGCTTGCCGAGAACGTCGACGCCATTCGCGGCCACTGGAAGGCGGACGTCGGCACCGAGCTTCCCGTGGACCTGGACATGCTGGGTTCCCTGCTCCGGCTCCTGGCCGGCAACGAGGACGGCATCGAGAGCGATGTCTGCCTGGTGCACGGCGACCTCAACCTCAAGAACATCATCTGTGATGACGGCGACAATGTCTGGTTCATCGACTGGACCCACTCCGGCTGGATGCCGATCGAGCTGGACTTCGCCAAGATGGAAAACGACGTCAAGTTCGTGATGAGCAAGCAGTTCGACCTCGAGGACCTGCCCCACCTGCAGCGGCTGGAGGAGTACCTGCTCTCCCAGCCCGTGCCGGCCGAGTGCGAGCGCCTGCCGGAGGCCCTGCGGTTCGCGCGCTGGGACCTCCGGTTCCGCAAGGTGTTGCTGAGCGTGCGCCAGATCCGGCAGGCATGCTTCGCGCTCAAGCGCACGGAGTCCTGGCTGCTCTACCGTGCCGCACTGCTCAAGTACGCCCTGCACACCCTGAGCTTCGACCGCCGCCGGGAGATGGGTGAGTGCGACCTGCCCCAGCTCGTCCACGCGCTCTACTCGACCGAGGACCTGCTGAACGACCTGGTGACCGACGACTTCCAGCTGCAGATTCGCGGGGAGCGGCCGCCGTCCTATCCGCCCCGCCAGCGCCTGTCGATCGACCTCGCGCCCTGGAGCATTCCCTGCCCGGAGTACGACCCCCCGTACCACGTCGAGGATCACGTGCTCGGGAACGACCTGACTCGAGTGGTCGGGGGCTGGGCGGACCCCGAGGATGTGTCCCTGGTGGACCTCTCTGCCCACTGTCCACCGGACCGTCGCGACTCGCGAGGCCGGCCGCTGCACCCCTTCGGCCGGACCGGCATCGCCGGACGCGGAGCCCTCGGACGCTGGGGACCGAACCTGTCGGTGGTCGCCCTGGTGACACGCCAGCGCCCCGGCGAGAGCGGCCGCGAGATCCTGCTTGGCGCACGCGACGCGGGCGATCCCCTCCTCCCGCCGCAGGGATTCGTTCGACCCGGTGAGGATCCCGAGGTGGCGTGGGCGAGGATCCTGGTCTCGCAGACCGGTTGGCAACCCGGCAAGCCGACCGTCCTGCTCTCCGAGGGATATGGGTACGACCACAGGCGAACCGATCACGCCTGGGTGGTGATGCACGCCCGGCACCTGCACCTCGTCGACGACGACGCGCCGAGCCTCTTCTCGCCCGGCGGCCTCTTCGAGTCCGTGGGGTGGTATCCCCTCACTGCGGAGACCATCAACCAGATCCCCGCCGAGTTGGCTCGCTGGGTGCGCGAGGCCGTCCGGGCCCTCGAGGTCGCCCGCGAGATCACCACTGACGAGGCGACCGCCGTTCTCGCCGCCACGGGATGACCCACGCCATGGTTCCAAGTGCATTCGAGCAGCAGGTTCTGGCCGCGTGGCGCGGGGGGGCCTCCGCGCCGTCGACGGTCCGGGCCGAGGAGGACCCGATGTGCTGGGTCCACCTGGCGCTCCACTTCTCACTGGTCGCCTCGCGGATCATCCGTACGGCGCGACTCGGGGACCTCGATGGCGCCGCCGTCCTCAAGATGGACGGCTCCCCGGTCACCGCCCTCGAACGGTTGATCGAGGAACAGGTCGCCCGGGAGTTGGAGGCGACCGGCCTCCCGGTCACCCTGATCGGCGAGGAGACCGCCCCCGGGCAGCCCGCCGACGGGATGACCCTGGCGATCGACCCCGTGGATGGCACCTGGTCCCTGGTGAACCGGACCGAGACCGTCGCGACCACGATCGCCCTCCTGCGAGATGGGCGCGCGATCGTCGGGGTGGTCGCCAATCCCGTGACCGCCGAGATCGCCTATGCCGCCGAGGGGCATCCGCCCCGGCTGCTGCAGTTGGGGTCCTTCGGGGAGGGTGACCGCGCGGTCACCCTCCCCATCCCCCCGGCCGGTCCCGATGGGCTGCTGGTCAGCCTCCAGCCCCAGCGGGCCGCCGGCCCGTTTGCGAAACTGCTGCTGCGAGCGTGGCAGGCAGGTGACCTCGACATGGTGCGGGCGCCCGGTGGCTCGCCCTGCCTCGGCCTCCTCGAGGCGGCCAAGGGCAACTTCGCCTACGTGAACCTCTGGGATCGGCGCGAGTCCGAGGCCTGGGACCTGTCGGCCGGGATGCTCCTGGTTCGGGCAGCCGGTGGCGAGGTGGTCGACCTCGACGGGCGGCCGTTGGGCACCTTCGGACATCAGGGGCCGTTCGTCGCGGCACTCCGCGCCGAGGATCGCGAACGACTGAGGACGCTGGTCCGCACGGCACGGGACGGGGACCGTGGCTGAGGTCGATCCGGTCACGGCCCTGACGACCGCGCTGCTGATTGTCGGTGGCCTGGTCGTCGCGGCCCTCACCTGGCGGTGGTGGCGGCTCACCCGTGTGCGGCGGGGCATCGCCCCTGTCGCCGACGCCGAGGCGATGCGGCTCGAGGAGCTACTGGAGGCGAGCCCCTGGCCGGCGTGCATCACTGCCCACGGACGGGTCGGGTTCATGAACCCCCCGATGGCCGCGTTGTCGGGTGCCGCGCTCGGTGCCCGCTTCGGCGACCTGTTCGTGGCGGGCAAGGACCGGGACCGGGCCACGGCGGCCGGCCACGGCAAGGGGGTCGCCGGTGATGCCGTGCTCCAGTTGCAGCGGCCGGACGACACGGTGCGCTATGTCGCGCTCACCACCGTGCCGGTTCACGGACGCGGGGAGGGCGTCCACCTCCAGTGGCTGCATGACCACACCGCCCAGCGCGAATCGCAGCAGGTGGCGACGGTGGCCCAGGCACGGCACGAGTCGATCCTTCAGGGCCTCGCCGACTCGATCGTCATCATCAACGAACGGGGCCTGATCCTCTCCTTCAGCCCGGCCGCGGAGAAGGTCTTCGGCTATCGGGCCGACGAGATCGTCGGCAGGAACATCTCGATGCTCATGCCCCCGCCCGACTGCGAGCGACACGACGAGTACCTCCGCGAATACGTGGAGGCCGGTTGGGCGAGCAGCGCCCGGGAGCGGATGGTGCTCACCGGGAACGCCCAGATCGTTCGCCCCGAGCGGGAGACCGTCGCGCTGCGCAAGGACGGGACGCGGTTCCCGATCCGGCTCGTGGTGAGCGAGGTGGACACCGGTGAGGAGCGCTTCTTCGTCGGCCTGCTGAGCGACCTGACCGAGCGCAAGATGCTCGAGAAGGAGGTGGCCGACCGCGCGGCGTTCCAGGAGGCACTGCTCCAGTCGATCCCCTACCCGATGTTCGTGGTGGATGCCGAGGGCCACCTCGTCAGCTGCAACGACCCGCACGCCCGGACCTTCGGCCTGTCGGACACGAGGCTGCTCGGGTGCACGATCGGGGAGCTCCCCTACCTCGCCGAGGACACCCGGGTGGAGCTCTTCGAGCGGGCGCAGGAGGTGATCCGCGACGGGAGCCAGTACAGCCAGGAACTCACCGTCACCCACGCCGACGGAACCGAGCACGTCGCGATCTTCTCTGCGGACGGCTTCCGCACCTCGGCCGGGCTGCCGGGGGGCCTGATCGGGTTGCTGGTGGACATCACGGACCAGAAGCGCACGGCGGCGGAACTCAAGGCCGCGAAGGAGAAGGCCGAGCACGCCCACGCCATCATCGAGGTCCAGCGACGGCGCATGCAGAACGAACTCGACGTGGGGCGCCACATCCAGCTGAGCATGGTGCCGGGCCAGTTTCCCGCGCTGGCCATGGCCGACGTCTGGGGGATGCTGCGGCCCGCCCGCGAGGTCGGCGGTGACTTCTACGACTTCTTCATGCCGACCGAGGACGAGATCTGGCTCTGCATCGGGGATGTCTCGGGGAAGGGCGTCCCGGCGGCCCTCCTGATGGCGGTCACCAAGACCCTGATCAAGTCGTTCGCGACCCAGGGCCGGACGCCGGGGGATGTCGCCACCCAGGTGAACGAGGAGCTGAGTCGCGACAATGAGGCGTCGATGTTCGTCACGGCCTTCATCGCCAGGCTCGACCTGCGCTCCGGTGAGCTCTGCTACACCAACGCCGGCCACAATCCTCCCGTCGTACGACGGGCCACCGGAGCGGTGGAGCGCTACGCGACTCGCCACGGCGTGGTACTCGGCGCGGCCGAGGACCAGACCTACGGGGAGTCGTTGACGCGCCTGGTGCCCGGTGACACCCTGCTCCTGTACACCGATGGGGTGACGGAGGCGATGGACACCGAGGAGCGGCTCTTCGGTGACGCCCAGCTGCAGGAGGTGATGCGGCAGGCCCCGACCGGATCTGCCCGGGCCCTCGCTGCCGCGGTGGTCGCCAGCGTCGACCGGTTTTCCGACGGGGCGGAGCAGGCGGACGACATCACCCTGCTCTCGTTGCGCTACGGACCCCGGGTGGCGACGACCGAAGCCAACCGCCACACCCTGCAGGTCCGAAACGACCTCACCGAGATCGCCGCCGCCCTGGCGCGGGTGGAGGACCTCGTGGCGCGGTGCGGCGGGGACCGCGAGACCCAATCACGCTTTGCATCGGCCTTCGACGAGGTGCTCAGCAACATCATGAAGTACGGCTATCCCGACGGCCGGGTGCACCTGATCGACTGCGAGATCCGCCGGGAGGGGGATGCGATCCGCGCGGTCATCTCCGACGACGGCACGCCCTTCGACCCGACGGATGCCCCGGCCCCGGACACCAACCTCGCCCTGGAAGACCGGGCCCTGGGCGGTCTGGGCATCCACCTGGTGCGCCAGATGTTCGACGGCGTCCACTACCAGCATCGGTCGGGACGCAACGTGCTGACGATGTCGAGGGCACTTCAGGCCGTGGATCGGCGGTGAGGCGGAGCGGCAAGCGTCAGTCCGACGACCCCACCAGCGCGCGGAACGCGGGCGTCGCCTCGAGCGGCTCGAACCACCACCCCAACCCATCCGCCCGCTCGGGCGAGGACACCAGGTAGCGCCGGAGTTCATCGATGGCCGCGGTGGTGTCCTGCAGCAGCACGAAGACGAAGGCCGAGAACTGGGCGAGGTCGGCACTCGGGTCGAGTTCGCCACTGGCCCTCGACTTGGCCACCACCGCCCTGGCACTGTCCTCGAGACCGGCGCGCGCCAGCACCGCGGCGACCAGCAGGTTGCTGTTGAGGCGCGTGAACCCCTGACGCGCCGGCGCGGAGAGCGCCGTCGTGGAATCGGCGAGCCGCCAGGCCAGCTGGGGGTCAGGATTGGTGACCCACGGGGTGGTCTGCATGAACAACCCGCAGCGGGGCGCCTGGTAGTTGGCCGGGAAGCGCTGCTGAAGCTGGGTACACCACCGCTCCGCCTGCTGCCATTCACGCAGGTCGTACGCCCCGAGGAAGAGCCGGGCCAGCACGGTCTCGGCGTTGGAGAGGTAGGCATCGGCTTCGTAGGCGCTCCGGGCCGCCTCGTACGACTGGTAGTCGGTGGCGTCCGTCACCCGGGTGTAGAGGTGCGACAGCGAGGCCAGTGCTCCGGCCTGGGTGGGATTGACGCGAACCGCCGCCTCGAGATCGTCCCGGGCGCCCACCAGGAGGCCGTCGAGGCTGTCCTGGGTGGCCCCGATGCCGAGCAGGTACTTCCAGTACCGCAGGGTGCCCCGCGCCTCGAGGGCATCCGGATGGAGGGAGTCGAGCGCCAGGGCCCGGTCGGCGTGGCCCAGCCCCCGGTCGATCGGTGCCCGGGCGGCGATCGGGTCCAGTCCGTGCTTGCGCGACTCGTCATAGGCGACCCACGCGCGGAGGGTCGGGGCGTCGGCCCAGCGCGGGTCCCGTGACTCGGCGATCGCCAGCAGCGAGTCGGCGCGGGCGAACATCGGCTCCGCCTCCTGCAGGGGCACGCCCGCGGCGTTGCGGCGAAGCCGCTCGGCCCGCTGCAGGGCAAGCCAGGCATCCCGGTCACTGGTACCCTGCTGTTGCCGGCGCACCCGGATCTCGTCGCCGATCACGATGCGGATCAGGCTGCCAACCTCGTCCGCGGTGGAGTCCACGATGGCCGTGAGGTTCCCGGCCGGCAGGGTGAGCACCCGCGGCCGGTCGCCGAGATCGGCCCCCGAGTTCCCATCGATCAGGCGCACGGTGACCTTGACCTGGTCTCCCTCCAGCTCGACCGACCCCCGAACCAGGGTGCCCACCTGCAGGACGCGGGCGATGCTGTCGCTGGGCAGCCCCTCGACGTGCCGGAACGGCTCGACGCCGCCCCGGGAGACCACGTCAAGTTCCCGGACCATGCCGAGGGTTCGGATCAACGATTCGGTGAGGCCATCCGCCAGACCCTCGAGCTGCCCGCCGGGGGAGAAGTCGTCGAAGTAGAGCACCGCGAGGTCCCGGCGGTCGAGCCCCCCGAGATCCGCGAGGGAGGCCTGTGTGCCGCCCCTGGAGAGGCTCCAGGCCCCGAACGCCCCGCCTGCCAACAGCACAGCCCCGAGGGCGAGCACCAGCGGCCGGCGCCACCAGGGGCGGAGATCGAGCCGGGCGATCGGGAAGGCATTGGTCTGGGCCCCCATGGTTCGCCGTGCCGTCGTATGGCGCATCGTCATGAGGCGGGTCGAGGTGTGCCCACTCGGCGCGGCCGCGAGGAGCGCCGCGAACTCGGCGCAATCCTGCGGCCGGTCGGCCGGGGACTTCCCCATGGCGGAGAAGATCGCCAGTTCGATCTCCTCGGGGACCGCCGGTCGGATGATGCGCACGCTGGGGACCTGTTCCATCACGTGCTTGGCCAAAATGGCCGCGCCGTTCTTGCCGCTGAACGGTGGCTCCCCGGCCAGCATCTCGAAGAGGACGCAGCCCAGCGAGTACACGTCCGAGCTGGGCGTCGCGGTCTCCCCCATCCCCTGCTCGGGGGACATGTAGGCCGGGGTGCCGAGCGCCATGCCCGTCTTGGTGAGCTTCTGGTGTCCCTCCTCGACCGCACGGGCGATACCGAAGTCCGCCACCAGGGCGTGGCCACCGGAGAGCAGGATGTTGTCGGGCTTGATGTCCCGATGCACGACGTTCTGTGCGTGGGCGTGGGCGAGCGCGTCCGCCACCTCGAGGGTGATCTGCAGGGCGTCCTCGAGCGGGAGCTGCCCCTCCTTCTCGATCCGGTCGGCGAGTGACTCGCCCTCGACGAACGGCATCACGTAGTACAGCAAACCGTCAGCGACGCCTGAATCGTACATCCCGAGGATGTGTGGGTGCTGGAGCCGGCCGGCCACCCGGATCTCGCGCTCGAACCGCTCCGCGCCGATGCTGGCGCTGAGATCCGGCAACAAAACCTTGATCGCCACGGCCCGGTCGTGCTTGAGATCCATCGCGTGGTAGACCGTGGCCATCCCCCCGCGCCCGAGCTCGCGGGTGATCTCGTAGCGGTCGCCAAGGACCGCGCGGAGTCGGGGGATCATGTCGTCCATCACGGCTCCTTCCCGGGTCTTCCAAGCGGTCACGTCACGAGGGTCGGACGTGGTGCCACGGTACGCGTCCCCCCACGATGATAGCCGCACACCGACGGGGGAGCCAGAACGGCACCACCCGGCCGAGCGGGCCTGGTGCTCGGGTGAACTTGCGTGACCGGGTCGAGAAGGACCGATCGATTCGTCTTCGAGATCTCGCCATGGCGGAACAGGCCGCTGCTGCGGGCTTGCGATCGGGCCTCAAGACAGCCGAAGGCGGCGGTCAGAGTCGGCAGACTCCCCGAACATGAAAAGCGCCGCCCCCGAGGGAGCGGCGCAATTCGTTGTCCTGCAATGATGCCCCGAGTAGGACTCGAACCTACAACCTACTGATTAAGAGTCAGCTGCTCTACCAATTGAGCTATCGAGGCGGATCCATCTGTGCATAGCCCCAACGGGAATCGAACCCGTCTCTCGACCTTGAAAGGGTCGCGTCCTAGCCGATAGACGATGGGGCCAATGTCCCCGTCGGGACCTGTATAGCGCTAACGGGATTCGAACCCGTGTTCCAGCCTTGAGAGGGCTGTGTCCTAGGCCTCTAGACGATAGCGCCGTGTCGCGGCTCGCCGCGGTCGGCCAATATAACCCCGTGGCCAGTCTGGCCACCCGTACCGGGGATGCCAGTCCAGCCACACCGATCGAGCCAATCCCGATGGCTCGTCAAACAGGCCCGGAGGGACTTGAACCCCCAACCCCCGGTTTTGGAGACCGGTGCTCTACCAATTGAGCTACGGACCTATACCTCTCCGATCACAGGGTGCCTGACGGGGATCGAACCCGCAGCCTCCGGAACCACAATCCGGCGCTCTAACCGATTGAGCTACAAGCACCATGCCCAACGAGCCCTAGAAAATGCCCGCCGGGAGGGCACCGGTCAACCCGGGGTTCTGTGCCAGAACCGCGAGGCCACGGCCGCGGTCCGCCGGTTTCCGGGAACCGGCTCGCCATCGAGGCTGTCCACGGGCACCACGCCACGCACGGCATTGCAGGCCAGCATGGCGTACCAGGCCATCTCATCCCGCCTCAGGGGGGCCGTGACGACGGTCCCCCGCACCGTCTCCAGCAACCGGGCCCGTGCCACGCTCGGCAAACCACCGAGCTCGAGGGGCGGGAAACAGAGCGTCTCCCCGTCCCACCAGCCGATCGCCCAGATGGTCGCCTCGACCACCCGGCCCTCGGCGTCCAGCAGGAGTGCATCGTCCGCCCCGATCGGCGCAACGGAGGTGCGTGCCGCGTTGAGCCAGGAGCGCTCGGCAATCTTGTGGGGATAGCCTCGATGGGGCGCCGGCGAGGTCGCCAGCGCCAGCGGCTTCTGTTCGGGAAGTGGCAGTTCCTCGATCTCGCAGCCGAAGAGGCTGATCTCGAAGCGCACCACCCGATCATCCCCGCCGCTGGGCGACACGAGGTCCGGGATCGGGATGCCGAGGGCATCCCCGCTCCGCCGCAATCGATCCAGGTGGAGCCGCCAGAGCGGGGCCGCTCCCTCGATCACCCGCACGGTCTCGATCAGTACGGTCACGTTGCCTCCACCCGGCCCGTCGCGTTCACGCCGCCGCTGTGCAGCGCGAGCGCCACGGTGGCCCCGATGATCACCACACCACCCAGCATTGAGCCCGTCGAGGGGGTCTCCCCCAGCACGGCCCAGGCCCAGATCGGGTTGAGGGCCGTCTCGATCAGGAGCAGCAGCGCCGCCTCGAGCGCGGTCACCCGGCGCAGGCCTCTGGTCACCAAGACATAGGCCAAGGCGATCTGGATCGCGCCCAGGTACCCTATGGTCAAGATATCGGCGCGGCCCGCCTCGAGCACCGGCAGGGCAAAGGGCAGCGCCACGAAGAAGGCGATGAGGTTGCCGACGATGACCGCGGCGATGGCGCTCATCGGGTGGTGGGTCTCGCGCCCGAGCCAGCGGAGACCGACCATCAGGAAGGCGTAGGAGAGGCCACTGCCGAGGGCCAAGAGGTTGCCGGTCGCCGGATCGGGGGCGGTGTCACGGGGGGCATCGGCGCCGGTCATCACCAGGACGAGCCCCACCACCACGGCGAGCAGCACGGGGATCTCGCGCCGCCTCAGCGGCTCCTTGAGCAGCAGCGGGGCCAACAGCACCAGAAAGAAGGGTGAGGTGGTCTGCAGGTAGATGGCATTGGCCGCGGTGGTCCGTCGATTGGCGAGGACATAGAGCACCAGGGTGGCCGCATAGGCCGTCCCGACCAACACGGTGCGCCAGGATATCGCCCGTCGGGCGGCGGGAAAGACCGCGAGCAGCACCAGGGCGGCCACGCCAGAGCGAAAGGAAGCGATCTGCCAGCCGCTGAGCTCGACGAACTTGATGGCCGCGCCACCGGTCGAGAACAGCAGGGCCCCGACGGCGATCAGCAGTCGTGGCGAGAACCGTTCGGTGTGAAGGTCGTCAGTGGTCA
>JAHEFN010000015.1 GCA_024640185.1 Gemmatimonadota bacterium
TCGAAGCGGGAACGCCATGGTGAACGGCCTGGGGGGCCTCACGGGGCTCTCGTGGGTCCTGGCGTTCGCGGCGAGTGCCCTGACGGACACGACACTCTCGGCCCAGGTCCTCAATCGGGGAAACGTCTCCGGTGAGGTCGCCTTCGACGCCCATGCCACGCTCGGTGACTTCACCGGCCGGTCCACCGCTGTCTCGGGTCGACTCGACGGCGCACCGTCGATCCAGGGAGTCCAGGGCTGGGTGGAGTTTCCCGCCCGGTCGCTCGACAGCGGCAACGGCAAGCGCGACCGCGACATGCTCAAGTCGCTCGAGGTCGACGAGCACCCGTTGATCCGATTCGAGCTCATCGCCGTGGCGGTGGGGATGAGCGATGGCGACTCGACGCCGGTGACCCTGCGCGGTAGCCTGGCGATCAAGGGGGTGAGTCGGGAGCACCCCTTCACGGGATGGATCTGGCGGCGCGCCAATGGCAACGTCCGCTTCCGGGGCCAGTCGCCCGTCGATCTCAGGCAGCACGAAGTGGGTGGACTCTCGAAGATGCTCGGACTCCTGAAGATGGATCCCTTCATCACCTTGCGCGTGGACCTGACGTTCAGTCGTTAGACGAGAGACGAGAGACGAGAGACGGTAGATGTTGCCGCTCTCACCAAGGGTCGGCCTCCCACCCGGGAACCCGGCCCTTGCTTCGTGTCGTCTGTCGACACGCTCCGTCCGCCCTGGCTCTGCTCCGAGGCGGCACCAACTCGATTCACGAAGCTCGGATTCGCCGCACTCGGTCCCTCCGTATGTGGGCGAGTGACGCGCGGCGAAGCACCGACCTTCGCTCATCGAGGATGCCCATCGTCGCAGAGCCATCAGGTGACGATCTTCGAATCGTCTCTCGTCTCTCGTCTCTCGTCTATCGATAAAAGGTGTTGAACACAAACCGGAAGGTCCCCGTCGGCTGGGCCCGGAAGAGCACCTCGGGGCCATAGAGGTAGAGCATGCCCTTGCCCACCTCGGCGGTCGCCATCGTCACGCCCCCCTCGAGGTACCCCTGGCCATGCGCCCAGCCACTCCGCAGCGGCGTGGCCGAGGTGAACCAGGCCAGCGGCGTGATGCCGTGGGCTGCCGCGTCGGGCGGGAGGCGGAAGACCGGGGAGTTGTCGAACATCACGATCGCGGTCGTGCCGCCGCCGTATCCCGCCGGTTGGCTGTTGTCGACGGTGACCTCGAGGAGGGAGCCGGGGACGTAGTAGTTGTCTCGCGGCAGGCGCTCATCGGTGCCATCGGGCTTGCGCACCGCAAGGTGATCACCGATCGGCAGCTCGAAGTGGCGGGCCAGCACGGTCGACGAGCCGATGGTGACGATCCGTCCGCCCGCCTCGGCGAACGCCCGCAAGGCGGGAATGGTGGTGTCGACAGTGACGCGGCCGAGCTGGTCGTGGTATTCGGCGGGAATGTCGGCGTCGTTGTCGCCACCGCCACCACCGAATCGCCGTCCACCAGCGCTGGCAGGGATCATCCCGCTGACAAAGACCAGCACGTCATACTCGGCGGCCAGGTTGCCGGCGTTGAGTCGTGCGGGAAAGACCCGCGAGAATGGTTGCTCGTACTGCTCGAGGATCCACCGCGTCCACCCCGCTGACATCGAGCCACCGTAGATGTCGACCAGGCCGACGCGCAGTTGCTGGACCGGAGTGCCCCGAACACCGGCGGCCGGACGGGTCGGCAACGCCCGGCTCCTGGCGAGTGCCTCAAGGACGGCGGCGGTGCGACCGCCACGAACGACGAACTCGCCGTTGACCAGGCGCTCGGCCGTGCCGCCGGTCGCCAGCACCCGGTTCACCGCGAGGAAGGCATCGGTGGCGCGTGGGGAAATGATCCAGCCGTCGGCCCGGGCGTTGAATTGGGCCGGCACCGGCTGGATCTCGAGGTCGACGAGTTCGCGGAGCGGTGCCTCGAACGGCTCGAGATGACGATCGAACCGAATCCCCATCTGCATTGCCAGCGTCCAGCCGGCGTTGTCGTAGGGCGCCTTCGGCGGGCCCCCGGGGTACTGCAGGTCGGTCGGATGGTCCTGCGGCTCGAACATGTCGAGGACGTGCGGTCGGAAGGCCTGATCGGTCCGGATCACGAACGAGCCGACCGGGTAGTGGTGTCCCCCGGCATCGAACCCCGCCGTGGCCTGGTGGATCTCGATCCCCGAGACCGCCATCGCGCTCAGGAAGTCCAGCACGGTGCCGATCTCCGGCTGGTCGGCCGGGATCACGTAGGCCCGCGGGTCGCGCCGGAGTGGGTCGCGCAACACCGCCTCCGAGGCCTGTTGGGCCGAATCACCTCGCAGCCCCTCCGCGGCGGTCTGGGCGGCAGTGATCAACGTCGGGTCATGGGTCCAGCTGTCGGTCTCACCCCGGTCGATCGCGTTCCTCCCCATCCGCCAGATGTTGAACAGCAGCGACTCCCGGTAGCGCGAGGCGAGGTCGAGTACGGCGCGATTGGCCGTCATGGAGTACTCGACCGATTGACGGAAGCGCCACTCACCCCATCCGACGGGCAGCGCCTGACCACCGGCCGGCAGTTGACGGTCCAGCCGCAGGGGGATGGTCTGCGGCGTCGGTGAGCCGATGGTCTCGGTGAGCAGGCCGATCATGTTGTGGAAATACGCGGTGGTCCGCAGGCCGCCGTTCCACCAGGTGGAATAGCTCGCGGCATCGCGGGAGACGGTGCCGCCCTTGCCTTCTTCGGTGAACCGCCGATGCATCGCCGCCCCGACGAACTCGAGGCCGGTGGGGATCATCGCGTCGTAGACATAGTTGAACGGATCACGGAATGGCGGGGCGAACATCACCGTGCCCGACGGGCCGGTCTGGTGGTGATTGTACATGATCTGCGGATACCACTCGGTGTACATCACCCGCGACATGTTGCGCGACTCTGGCTGGGCATTGCGGTACAGGTCACGGTTGTTGTCGTGACCGACGTACTTCTGGTAGAGTCGCGGCAGCCGTGAGGTGCTGCGGGCCAGCGAGTCGTCGGCACGCATGTACCAGTTCGACACCAGCTCCATCCCATCGGGGTTGGCGTGGACCGCGAGGATGATCACATCATCGAGGATCCGCATGGTCTCCGGATCGTCCCGTGACACGAACTGCCAGACCACCTCCATCAACTGGGTCGCACCCAGCACCTCGGTGGCGTGGAGCCCTCCGTCGATCCAGATGACGGCCTTGCCGCCGGCGGCGAGGTCGCGGGCGGTTGCCTCGTCAACGCGTCCCCGAGCCAATTGCTCGCTGATGCCCCGGTACTCCTCCAGTCGCGCGAGGTTGGCGGGCGAGGAGAGGATGGCCATCACCTGTGGTCGACCCTCGGCCGTCATGCCGATGGTGTCGAGCTGCATCCGCGGCGACTCCGCGGCGAGTCTCTCCCAGTAGCCGTGCAGCTGCGTGTACGTCGCGAGGCGGTAGTCGGCGCCGATCCCGAACCCCAAGGCCTGCTCGGGGGTCGTGAGCGACTGCGCGGAGAGTGGGCCGGCGAGGAGGATGGCAACGGCGAGGAGGGATCGGGTCATGGGACGCACCGTGGAGAGGACAGAGGACAGAGATCGGAGGACGGTCACTGGAGGGTGAGAAGGGCGAGGGTCGGGGGAGGGTGGCTCGTCCGTTCGCTCAGCTGAAGCGACTCCCGGCTCCCAGCCCGGCGGCCCTGCCCGTCACCCAGGCCCAGGTGAAATTGTAGCCACCGATCGGGCCGAAGGCATCCAGCAGTTCCCCCGCGAGGAAGAGGCCCGGGGCGATCCGGCTCTCCATCGTGACGGGGTCGACATCGCCGAGGTCCACGCCGCCACCGGTCACCTCCGCCTTCTTGTACCCCTCATCGGCGGTCCACGGCAGCGGGAATCGCGTCAGCGCCGTCAGCAAGCGCTCGCGCCCCGCCCGGGAGAGCTGTGACAGGGGGAGGGCCCCATCGACCTCTGCCACGATCAGGAGGCGATCGGCGAGCCGTCTGGGAAGGACGCGCCGGACCACCGTGGCCAGTTGGGAGGCCGAGGGTGCGAGACGCTCCTGCCACGCCTCACGTGTCGCCCCGAGCCATGCCACGTCGAGTGTGGCATCGGCCTCTCCCGCCAGACGGCCACGAACCGCGACATGCGAGACATCAAGCAATGCCGGCCCGGAGTAGCCCCGATGGGTGAAGAGGAACCCCCCCGTCGCCTGACACCGTTCGGTCGTCGAGGTCGCGGTGATGCTGACGTCAAGGGAGACCCCGGCGAGGTCACCGAAGGCCGGTGGGTCGAGGGTCAATGGGGTGAGGGCAGGGTAGGTCGGGTGCATCGTGTGGCCCAACGATCCCAGCACCGCCAGCCCGAAGCCGTCCGACCCGGTCTTCGGCACCGAGAGGCCTCCCGTCGCCAGGATCACGGCGCCGCCCTCGATCGGTTCGCCACGCTCGACGGTGAGCCGCCAGCCACCACCACCCTTCGGTTCCAGGCCGGTGACCTTCGTCCCCCCTCGGAAGGCGACCCCCCGTGCCCTGGCCAGACCGACCAGGGCATCCCGCACCGCGCGAGAGGAATCAGCCAGCGGGAAGAGCTTGCCGGTGGCCTCCTCGATCACCAGTGGGAGGCCGGCCTCCTCCTCGAAGAACCGGCGCATCTCGTGGTGGGGCCAACCGCGCAGGATCTTGCGGAGCGAGTGGACCGAGGAGGCCGTGACGAAACGGCGCTCGTCGAGCGAGGCGGGGAGGACGTTGCAGCGGCCACCCCCGGAGATGAGGATCTTCCTGCCGCCATCCCTGGTGCCCTCGAGCAGCAGCACCGGACGGCCGCTCTGGGCGGCGTGGATCGCGGCCATCAGGCCGGCGGCGCCGGCACCGACGATGACAATCGGGGACTGGGAGGGCATCGATGCAAGGTAGTGGCGGGGTGTATTCTTGAGGATGACCGAGCCTGCCACGCCCCCCCGTCCCGAACCAGCCCCACCGCGTCCCTCGCCACGGGTGGATGCCGCCGCACTCCGGGCGTTGCTCGATGGTCGTGAGCATGGGGTCCGCGACTTTCTTCGTCACCGCCTGAGCGAACCGCAGTTCGCCTACCAGCATGGCCTGCCGACCGACGAGTACCGGGAGTTGGTGCTCCACTGGTTGCGAGAGCTCGCCAAGGATGGCCTTGGCGCGCTGGGGGTTCCGGAGGCCCAGGGCGGGAAGGGGGATACCAGGGCCTTCATGGCCGCGTTCGAGACACTCGCCTATCACGACCTCTCACTCACCATCAAGTTCGGTGTCCAGTTCGGGCTCTTTCAGGGCAGCGTCGAGCTTCTGGGCACCGCATGGCATCACGAGACCTTCCTGCCCTCTATTGCCAAGGGTGAGCTCCTCGGCGCCTTCGCCATGAGTGAGCTCGGCAGCGGCAGCAATGTCCGCGACCTCGAGACGACCGCGACCTACGACCCCGCAACGGCGGAATTCGTGATCGACACCCCGCACGGTGGCGCCCACAAGGAGTGGATCGGCAACGTGGCGGCCCATGGGCGGATGGCGACGGTCTTCGCCCAACTGCACACCGGCGGAGCGTCACACGGGGTCCATGCCTTCCTGGTGCCGATCCGCAATGCTGATGGATCACCGTGCGACGGTGTCCGGATCGGCGACACCGGCTTGAAGGAAGGGCTCAACGGCGTCGACAACGGTCGACTCTGGTTCGACCAGGTGCGGATCCCGCGGCAGCACCTGCTGAACCGATTCGGCGATGTCACCGAGGATGGTCGCTACACCTCACCGATCACGTCGGACGGGGCCCGGTTCTTCACGATGATCGGCACCCTGGTCGGCGGGCGCATCACCATTGGCCTCTCGGCCCTCTCCGCCGCCAAGACCTCGCTCACGATCGCGATCCGGTACGGCAACCGTCGCCGGCAGTTCGGTCCCTCGGGCGGCAACGAGACGGCGTTGCTCGACTACCGTACCCACCAGCGTCGCCTGTTGCCGACCCTGGCCACATCGATCGTCCTCGATCTCGCCCTGTCGCGACTGGTCGATGAGTTCGCCAAGCTCGAGGGCACCTCGAATCGCGAACTCGAGGGGCTGGCCGCCGGGCTCAAGGCGTACACCACCTGGTTCGCCCAGGAGGCGGTGAGCCACGCGCGGGAGTGCTGTGGCGGACAGGGATACCTGGCGGTCAATCGGATTGCCGGCATTCGTGGTGACCTCGATGTCTGGACCACCTTCGAGGGCGACAACACGGTCCTCTATCAGTTGCTGGCCAAGGCCCTGCTCACTGGCTATCAGGAAGACTTTGCCGACATGGGGGTGATCCGGTTGCTGACCCGGCGGGCGCGGCGAGCCCTCAAGGCGATGAACCCCGTCGCCGCACGGCGGGATGACGAGGACCACCTGCGCGATCCCGCACAGCAACGCGACCTGTTCGTCTACCGAGAGGAGCGACTGCTCGACGCGGCGGCTCGACGATTGCGCGCGGGCGCCAAGAAGGATCCGGTCCATGCCATGCACGAAGTGCAGGATCACCTGATGCATCTGGCCGTGGCGCATGTCGAACGTGTCGCCCTGGAGGCGATCCAGGCGGCGACGGAACGTGCCGGGCCCTCGCTGGCGCCGCTGCTGGCGCTGTTGCGGGACACCTTCTGGTCGTCGCGGATGGAGGCCGATCTCGGCTGGTTCCTGATGAATGGCGTGGTGGAGACGCCGAAGGCCAAGGGAATCCGTTACCTGGCCAACAAGTGTTGTGTGGAGTTGCGGCCGATCGCCGAGGCGGTCACGGCGGGGTTCGGCATTCCCGATGCGGTGCTTGCCGCACCGATCGCGTTCGACGCCCTGCCGACTCGAGAGTCCTGAAGACGGGATCCTGGCGTTTAGGGATCTCCCGCCGCGCGCAGCATCGCCGACGCGGCACGGGCGTGCGGCAGCAACCGGAAGACCGATCCCGCCGCCAGGTGGAGCTCTCCCCGCATCGCTGCACCGATGAGCTCCGTCTTGCCCGTCACGAGGGCCTGCCAGGTCGCCGCGCTGGCCGCCAGCACGAACTCCGCGGCCGCTCGGTCGGCGGATGTCGCGGGTCGGGCTGCCCGTACGGCGCCCTCGGTGACCTCCAGCCAGGTCGCTCGCGACGGCTCGCTCTCGCTCCCCTCGATCAACAGCATGGTGCCGCTCCACGAGCCGGCCGCCCGCGCGAACGCCTCGGAGTCGGCAAGGTGGGCCTGCCAGGCGGTGATGCCTTCGACGGAGAAGAGGTCGAACATGGGGACAACATAGTCGTGAACGGCGAGTCCCGGATCATGCACGACGGCACGATCCGGGACTCGCGGCTCACGGCGGAGCGGGGACGGCTCAGGACTTGATGAGCGTCACGCTCCCGTTGACCAATTCGATCGAGATCCTCGGTCCACCGTTGCCGATGCGACCGGTGAATTCCTTGGGGCCCCACTTCCCCTCGATGGTGAGCGGGAAGTCGCTCTTGATGGTGCCGCTGACGGTCTCGCCGGCGATGTCGGCGTTGAGCCCTGCCGGCAGGGTCAGCTCGACCGTGCCGTTGACGGTCTCGATGGTGAGTCCACCATCCAACTGACGGCCGGTGAACCGTGCCCGGATGCCACCGTTGACCGTCTCGAGGGTGTGGGCGCCGACCCCGACCAAGTCGATGTCACCGTTGACGGTCGTGATGGCGGCGGGAGTGTCGAGGCCCTGGGCTGTCACGGCACCGTTCACGTTGTCGACCTCGAGGCGGGCGCCAGCGGGCACCCGGACCTCATACTGCATCTCGACGTCGAGTCGTTCGGTGGTGCGGCGTCCGGCGCGCCCGGTATTCTCGCCATCGCAGGTGGTGCGATCCGGGTTGTTGTTCAGGTAGATCGTGCAGACCCGCACGAAGCCACTCCCTTCCTCGAGAATCGCCTTCACCAGATCGCCGTTGCCCTCCTTGACGACCTTGGTGACCACGATCTCTGCGGTGCGGCCGGTACCCTGCGTGACGGAGACCTTGCCATTGATGTTCTCGATCTCGAGCCGATCACCGGCTCGCATGTCCCGCGTGAACCGGGTCTCCTGGGCCGCGAGCGGGCCGGTCACCATCACCAGGGCCATGCCCATGATCAGATTTCGTGTGGTGTGCATCTTGTACATCCTCTCTGGAAGTGTGAAGGCGATCCCTGCCTTCTGAGGCTGTGGGCAATCAGTCGATGTCGGCATCGGTGGTCAGTTCTTCCGCAGCTGCACCGAGCCATCAACCGTGCTGATGCGCAGTTCGGTTCGGCCATCCCCCACGGTGCCGCGCATCGTGCGGGGGCCCCACCGGCCTGAGACGGTGATCGGGAAGTCGGACTCGAGCTGCCCATCCACCGTGGTTGCGTGGACCGAGAAGCCGACGGCCCCAGGAAGGGTGACGTCGATGGAGCCGTCAACGGTGGAGATCTTCATCATCTCGGGCAACGTCCCCTCGATCCGCATCGTGATGTCGCCATCGACGGTGGCGGCCCGCGTGGGGGCCCGCCCGGTCACGGTGATGTCACCGTCGACGGTCGACAGCCGGGCCTCGCTCGCCAGCCCACGGGCGATCACATCACCATCGATGGTGCCGACGGTGAGGTCGACCCCCTCCGGCACCCGAACCTCGTAGCTCATCTCGACCTCCAGCGGATCCTGCCGGCGACCGCCCTGATTGTCGTTGCGGCAGCTGGTCCGGTCCTCGCCGACCTGGCGCAGGTAGACCGTACAGACCGTGATGCCGTCGGTGGTCTCCTCGAGAATCGCCTTGACCAGGTCGCCATTGCCGCGGATGACCCGCTTGGTCACCAGCACCTCGGCCGTCCGTCCACTGGCACGCGTCACGGTCACGGTGCCCTCGATGTTGCCGATCGAGAGTTCCTGTCCGGGGCGCAGGTCACGCCGGAAGGCGTAATCCGGATCGTCCCAGTGGAGGGTGGCTCCCGGCGAGGCCGAGATGCCGGCAATGGTGGCGGCGAGCAGAAGGAGCTTGGGCATGGTGGTGTCCTTGTCGAATCGGGGTCAGGGCCATCGGAACACCCCCTTTGATGGGGTGTTCCCCCAAAGGGTTGCAGCCCCACCCAAAGCTCAGGAGCCACCCAGCGGGCCAACCCGCACGGAGCCATCGAAGGTCTCGATCTCGATGCTGGCCGATCCCCCTCCATAGGTGGCGACGAGCTCGCGTCCCCCCTCGACCGCGTCCGGGTCGCCACGGCCACGCTCTCCCGTGGTCTGGGCGGGAACGGTGGTCCCGAACGAACCCCGGACCGTGCTGAACCGCAGCCGGGCGTCGAGCGTTGGCGGCACCGCGAGCCCGATGCTCCCGCTGTGGCTCTCGAACCGGTAGCGGGCATCTGCCGGAATGGCCCCCTCCCACGCGATCGCTCCGGCGGTCGTCGACGCGGTCACCGAGGCGGAACGCACGCGGGTGAGTCGGATCGCCGAGCTGACGGTCTCGACATCCAGGTCGCCGCCGGCATCGCGGATCTCGAGGGTGCCGGTGACGGCCTCGACGTCGATCCGCCCACCCCGATACGCGGTGATCGTCACGGAGCCGGAGGTGGCGAAGATGTCGAGTCGTCCGCGACCGCCGGTGACGGTGACGTTGCCCGTCATCGCCTCGATGGTCAGTTCGGCCGGGGCGTCGCGGACCTCGACCGACCCGAGGGTCGCCTCGATGGTGGTCACGGCCCATGCCGGCACCGAGACCTCCAACGCGCCGCTGCCGTTGGCCTCCACCGAGAGGTGCCCGTCATCCAACGAGGCCGCGCCGTTGACGATCGTGACCCGGTCGCCGGTCGTCCCCGTGAGGTGGATCGACTGGGCCATCGACTCGATGGTGACCTCGGTCCCGCGGGGCAGTCGCAGGGTGGTGTCACTCGGGGTCATCGTGGCGGTGGTGAGCGCCAGCAGGGTGAGCAACATCAGGTGGCCCTGGTCAGGGTCGTGACCGACTGCAGCACCCGCAACTTGCGCTGCATCGTCCTGGTCAGGTATCGGGCCGCGTCGATATCGTCGGGGGCGGCGCCTGCCCGGGCACTGGCGTCGGCGATCGCCGCATCGAGGGTCCGGATCGCCCCGGCGATCGATGCCCGCGTCGCACTGTCGAGCGAGGGCGCCACCTCGGCGAAGGCATCCTCCACCTGGGCGATCGCATCGCTCAGGCTCGCCGTGGCCAGGTCAAATCCGGCCGGGAGCACGGTGACGGATCCCGCGTGGGACGCGATCGGGGTGCCCGTCTCTCGTGCCGCGACGGGGCCCGATTGGACCAGCTGGCGCGTCACCACGGCAGAGCCGGCCACCAGCGCCACCGCCGCCGCCGCGGCGATCGGCCAGCGGAGCTGGATCGTGCCGGGGCGGGGCGGGGCAATGCGCCGGGAGATGCCGGGCCAGAGATCGCTGTCCGGTTCACGGTCGCGGAGTCCGCTGATCGCCTCCCGGAGCCGGGGGTCGAGTTCGTCGTGGTCAGTAGCCATCGAGCATTCTCCTCAGTGCCGCGCGGGCACGCGACAGTTGCGACTTGGAGGTGCCGGCCACCAGGCCCAGCTGGTCGGCGATCTCCTCGTGGGTCCAGCCTTCGATATCGTGGAGCACGAACACCTGTCGAGCCCCCTCGGGCAGGCGACCGATCGCCTGCTCCAGATCCATCGCGGCGATCGGCGAATTCGGGCGGCTGCCGACAGTCGCCAACATTGCGTCATCACCCGCGAGCCAGTCCCGCTCGGACTTCTGCTTGCGGCGATGGGTCAGCACCACGTTGACGGCGAGGCGATAGAGCCAGGTCCCGAAGGCGCTCTCCCCACGGAAGCTGCCGAGCTTGCTCCATGCCCGGACGAAGACATCCTGGGTCACCTCGTCTGCCGTCCCCTGATCGGTCATCCGGCGGACCAACGAGTGGATCCGGGCCACATGTCGCCGGTAGAGCCCCTCGAACGCCGCGTCGTCCCCGGCGGCAGCCCGGCGAACCAGGTGCCGCTCGAGATCGAGCGTCGGGGTGCCGGAGACCGGCGTCGGCAGGACCATGGCGTGTGTCACAACCTCTTTGATGGGGTCAGGGCCGAAAGGGTTGCAGGGGCGAAACGAAGCTGGCGGGTTGTCGAGCGCTGCAACCTTCGCCGTCCGTGGCGTGTCCAATCCCCCGAACACTCCACCACGGTGTGCTTCAAGGGAAGCTACGCCGGCCCTCCCCACAGGAGCTACCTGACATGCGCATCCCTACCCTGCCATCGTTCGTCTCGACCCCGATCCTGGTCCTCCTCGGCATCACGGCCTTCACGGCCGGCCGACGCACCGCGGTCTTCGACGAGATCACCGTCCAGCGGATCAACGTGGTCGATTCGGCTGGCAACGAGCGGGTGATCCTGGCCTCCGGCTTCGGGGAGCGGCGCCCCAACCTCGGTGGCCTGTTGTTCATCAATCAGGACGGCATCGAGGCCGGGGGCCTCGTCTATACCGGAACCCGGGATTCCACCGGGGCGATCCGTGCGGGGGCGATCCTGACCTTCGACCAATACAAGAACGACCAGACGATGGCGATCCAGTACAGCCACGACGGCGACCGGAAGTGGCAGGGATTGACCTTCCAGGACCGGCCCGACACCCTCACCGACCTGGTGAAGGAGGCCTATCGGGCGATCGAGTCCGCGCCGAATGGCATCGCCCGCGACTCACTCCGTCAGGTGTACCTGCCCCGGATCCAGCCCAGGGATCTCGTGGCTCGGCGACTCTTCGTGGGCCGTGACCGGGCCGCCTCGTCGGTGGTGACCCTCTCCGATCCCGATGGCAAGCCGCGGCTGACCCTCTCGGTGGACTCGCTCGGTCAGGCCCGGATCGCGTTCCTCGATGCGTCCGGCGCGGTCACCAGAACCATCACCCCGTGAGCGCCGGCCACTGCTGCGTGAGGCAGTGGAATGCCCCGAGTCCCCAGACGAGGGCGGTGCAGTCGATCACCACGACGCGGCGGGTGGGAAAGCAGCCTTGCAGGAGCTCGCGGGCGATGTCGTCGCGTTCCGGGTCGTAGCCGGGGAGGAGGACCACCTCGTTGCCGATGTAGAAGTTGGCATAGCTGGCCGGGAGCCGTTCGCCGTCGAAGTACACCGGTCGGGGCATCGGCAGGGTCATGATCCGGAACGGTGTGCCATCCTGATCCCGCATCGCCCTGAGCCGCTCGAGGTTGTCCCGGAGTGGGGCATGATTGGCATCCTCGGGATCGTCCTCGACGACGGTGACGATCGTGTGGGGATCGACGAATCGGGTGATGTCATCGATGTGCCCGTCGGTGTCGTCGCCGACGATCCCCTCGCCGAGCCAGAGGATGTTGCGGACACCGAGGTGATCGCGAAGCTGCGCCTCGATCTCGGCCCGTGACAGCTCGGGGTTGCGGTTGGGGTGCAGGAGGCACTGCTCGGTGGTGAGCAGGGAGCCTCGTCCATTCACATCGATCGAGCCGCCTTCGAGGATCATCCCGGGAGTGACGATCTCAAGGTCGAATTCCTCGGCCACGCGCTCGGGAATCCGGTCATCGAGGTCAAACGGCGGGTACTTGCCACCCCAGGCGTTGTAGCCCCAGTTGAGCACCAGCTGTTCGGTTCGGCCGTTGACCGTTCGCTGCACGAAGCACGGGCCGTGGTCTCGGCACCACGCATCGTTGGTGGGGTTGTGGTGGAAGACCACGCGGTCGAGGGGGTACTTCGCCCGCCCGAGCTCGGTGCGGGCGGACTCCCGCATCGCCTCGTCGGCGACGTTGATGTGGACCTCCTCGCCCATGGCGAGCTCGCGCACCATCGCCGCCACGATGCCCGGTACCGGGGCGAAGTTGCCGGGCCACGAGGCCTCCTTGTGCGGCCAGGAGATCCAGGTTCCCCGGTGTGGCTCCCACTCCGCCGGCATGCGAAAGCCGCGGGCGGCAAGGCTCTCAGTCAAGGTATCGCTGGGTGATGCCGTCGTAGGCGTCGATCCGTCGGTCACGCAGGAAGGGCCAATGGGTGCGCGCGGTGTCAATCGCCGCCAGGTCACACGCCACCACGAGGACCTCCTCCGCCTGTCCCGCCTTGGCGAGGACCTGACCACTGGGGTTGGCGACAAATGAGCCGCCCCAGAACTCGATCCCGGGCGCCCCGGCCTCGCTGTCCGGCAGCACCTCGTGTCCGGTCCGGTTGACCGCACAGACATAGACCCCGTTGGCCACCGCGTGGCTTCGCTGGATCGTCTCCCAGGCCGCCTGCTGCCGCTCGCCGTACTCCGCCTTTTCGGGTGGCAGCCAGCCGATCGCCGTCGGGTAGAAGAGGATCTCGGCTCCGGAGAGGGCGGTGAGCCGTGCCGCCTCGGGATACCACTGGTCCCAACAGATCAGCACCCCGATCCGGCCGTGCATCGTGTCCCAGGTCCTGAAGCCGAGATCGCCAGGCGTGAAATAGAACTTCTCGTAGAACTGGGGGTCGTCGGGGATGTGCATCTTGCGATACTTGCCGAGGTAGCGACCGTCGGCGTCGATGACCGCGGCCGTGTTGTGATACAGCCCCTCGGCCCGCTTCTCGAACAGCGAGGCAACGATCACCACGCCGAGCTCGGCCGCCACCGCCCCGAGGCGTGTCGTCGAGGGGCCGGGAATCGCCTCGGCCAGCCGATAGAAGTCGTGGTCCTCGCGCTGGCAGAAGTAGTACCAGCCGAAGAGCTCCTGCAGGCAGACAATCTGGGCGCCACGAGCGGCGGCCTCGCGGATCCCCGCGATGGCTCGTTCGAGGTTGCCGGCGGGGTCGTTGCCGGCCTGTTGCTGGATCAGTCCGACCTGGACGGTGCGCGTTGAGGTGGTCATGGTGGTTAAAATAGGGGCCGTGCCCCGCCTCCGCCTCCTCCTCCCGCTGCTGATCTTCGCCGCGCCCCTCGCGGCCCAGCGCATTGACTGGCAGACCAGGGCCGTGCTTTACGGCGACAACACCGAATTCTTCACCCCATACCGCACCGGTGAGACGATCCTGGGTGGTCAGGTCACCTCGTGGCTCGAGGCGGCAACGGGGAGGCGAACGGCACTTCGGGTCGGCCTCTTCGCCGACCGGCGCTGGGGCAGCGAGGAGTTTGCGGACTCGCTCAAGCCGGTGCTCCAGGTGGCGTACCGGGGGCGCCAGACCACCGCCGTGCTCGGGACCCTCGACGCTGACCGACGCCACGGCCTCCTCGACCCGCTGATGGTGAGCACCCGCGAACTCACCACCCCGATCGAGTACGGGCTGCAGTGGCGTGAGCGGCGGGGGGGGCTGGAGAGCGAGCTCTGGGTCAATTGGCAGCGACTCAACACCGCCGAGCAGCGGGAGGCGTTCGAGGCTGGGGCCGTCATCCGAATCGATCCGGTCGAGCGGGTGCGTGTCGAGCTGCAGCACCTCTGGTCGCACCGCGGTGGTCAACTGTTCGATGCCGGGGTCCCGGTCACCAACAATCGGGTCACCGCCCTCGGCGTGACCGTGCACGATCGGTTGCCGGTGGTCGGTGACGCGGCGCTTTCGCTCACGAGGGTGTGGAGTGACGGTCACCTCGATCCCGATACGCCCGTTGAGCGACCCTCGACCGGTCACGGCACCCTTGTCCGGATTGGGGTCGCCCCGTGGCGGCACTGGCAGTTATGGGCGCTTCACTGGGAGGGGCGGGATTTCTCCGCCGCCGCCGGCGATGCCAACTACGGCTCGGCCGGCCAGAATCCCGATTTCTACCGGGCCGCCAGGAGCTACAGCGAACTCGGCATGAGTCGTCGAGTGGCGGGTCGTCGGGAACGGATGACGCTCGACGCCGAGGTGCGCTGGCACCGGATCGACAACGAGCGGAGTGAGGCGTTCTTTGGCACCTCCTGGGAGATCTCCTACCGGGTGGTGGTCCGGGCGCCGATCGCGGTGCGACTGCGCCGCTAGGACCGGTTCCGGGGCTCCGCCTTCCGTCGCACGCCGGATTCGCGCATAATAGGTCGTTCCCCTCACACGTCAGGCATCCGATGGACGATCTCCGCCAGCGGCTGGAGCAGGCCCTTGCCGGCAGCTACACTGTAGAGCGTGAGCTGGGCGGCGGCGGGATGTCCCGCACCTACCTGGCCCGGGAGGATGCCCTCCAGCGTCGGGTGGTGATCAAGGTCCTGGCCCCGGAACTGCTGGCCGGGATCTCGGTGGAGCGGTTCCGCCGTGAGGTGCTCCTCGCCGCGCAGCTGCAGCACCCACATGTGGTCCCGGTCCTGACCGCCGGCGACATCGAGGGCATTCCCTGGTTCACGATGCCGTACGTCGACGGCGACTCGCTCCGGATTCGCCTCGAAAAGGGCGGGCTCAGCGTGACCGAGGCCGTGAGCATCCTGCGCGACGTGGCGCGGGCGCTCTCGTATGCGCATGGCCACGGCATCGTTCACCGCGACATCAAGCCCGACAACGTGCTGCTCTCCAGTGGCAGCGCCACGGTCACCGACTTCGGGATCGCCAAGGCGATCAACGCCGCCCGAACTGGCGATGGGCTTGCCGGGGCGACCCTGACCCAGGTGGGGACCTCGATCGGCACGCCCACCTACATGGCGCCGGAGCAGGCGGCCGGCGATCCCGACACCGACCACCGCGCCGACATCTATGCCTTCGGGGTGATGGCCTACGA
>JAHEFN010000241.1 GCA_024640185.1 Gemmatimonadota bacterium
CTCTCCGCTGGCCATCAGGCCGCGTAGCTTCGCGCTCGTCTCTCGTCTCTCGTCTCTCGTCTCTCGTCGTCAGTCCACCCACACCACATCGATCCCAGCCAGCATCGTCTCCAGGTCGATCGAGAGCTTCTGGTCGGCGCGCAGGAAATCCGGCGTCGACCAGCCGTCATCATCGCGGTCGAGTCCCTCGATGTTGAGCTTGGTGAGGAAGCGCTGGCCCCTGACCTGGACGCCGGTTCCGCGCGGAATCCTGAGGGTCATCGTGCCCATCGCCAGGTTCGCCACCACTCGGGTGTCACCGCGCCACGTCCCGCCGAAGTCGAGCGTGGCCCGGCCGATGCCCCCTTCGACCCGCACCAGGCCACAGCTGGCATTGGCAAGATTCAGGGCGATCAGTTCGGTGGCCCCGACGGTGAAGACGGCCTCGCGACAACTGCCCAGGGTTGGCCGTGAGAACTCGACCGTTCCGCGGGTCGCGCCGGTGCGGATGCCGAGTTCGACCAGGGTGAGGCCGCCGAGGTCGAGCACGGCCTCGCTCGATCCCAGGCTCGCCGTGAGCACGAGCGGCACCTCGGGGGCGAACTCGAACCGGGCCACCTGGTCGAGCTGGTCACGCGAGGTGACCCTGATGCCGCCCCGCCCGATCGATCGCAGGCCGAGATGGAGGATGCCGGTACGGTGATCGTACTCCTGAATCGGGGCAAATCGATCGGTGTCGTAGCGCACCCGCATCTTGTAGAGGTCAGGGCCGTCGCCGGCGCGCACCACCACGCGGCCCGCCCCGAACTCGAGGGTCGCGCGCAGCGGCGGCTGGCCCGGGTTCACGCGGCGCTCGGCGGTGAAGGTGCGCATCGATTGGGCCGCAAGGGACGGGGCTGCTCCGACGCCGATGACGAGTGTCGCCAGCAGCGCCCGATTCACGCGTTGGTGTCCTTCGGGGGGCGCTGGACGGCCGGTACGCCGATCATCGGGGTGGCCCAGAGGTATTCGTCGGTCATCATCGCCGGTGGCAGCAGTCGACCGGTGAACTCCTCACGAATGCCACCCCGTGACAAGAGGGCGGCACCGAAGCCGACCGTGGCGACGAACCACGACCCGAGCACCGCCGCCAGCAGGGCGATGGTGCCGGCGACCGGCACCCACCCGAAGAGGATCCACGCCACCCAGCTCGCCGCGATCGCCGCGAGCCCCGTCGTCATGTAGCGATACGCGTTGGGGGAAACCACGACCCCATGCGCCAGCCGTCGACGGGTGATCCGCTCGCCCATCGCGTGGGCCACGGCGAGCACGCCGCCCAAGACGGCGATGATCGCCAACAGCGTGTAGACGACCGCGGCAAAGGGCACGAGCAGCGCACCGGCGATGGTCAGGAAGAGGCCGACGAGCAGCATGCCGAAGGTCGGCAACACCAGGACCCAGCCCATCAGGCCCACCAGGAACGCCCGCCCGAAGGAGTGGGTGACGGTGTCGGAGACGATTTCCAGGTTCGGCCGACCGAAGGTGACGAGCCCCAACCCCAACACGAACAGGGTCAGGAAGACGCCGAGCAACCCGGCCGCTCGACGGCCGATCAGGCCGATCGGTGAGACCGCCGAGATCGCCGGTCGGGGCGTCGCCTCCATCGCCGAGATGCTGCCGGTGATGCCCCCGCCGATGTCGCGGACCCGGCCGCCGATGGCCAGGACATCGCCGGTCACCGAACCGCCGGGATGGATCGTGATGTCGCCATCGAGGGTCACGATGTTGCCGATGAGGTGGCCGTGGATCTCGGCGTCGCCCTGGAGGATGACGAGGTTCCCGCTGTGCTCTTCCGAGGAGCCAAGGGAGTAGTGCCCGAGCCGGGCGATCCCCCCGACCACGGTGAGGCGGGTCGCCTCGGGTGGGTCCCCAATGGCGGCCCGAAGCTCCTGCTCGAGACGTGACGCGTCACCGAGACGGGAGGGGTCGACGGTCGGTCCATCGACGTCGGCCTGGGCCACGGCCTGGGGGAGCATCGGATCGATGGTGGTGCCCAGGAAGGGCAGCAGGCTCCGCATCCGGTTGCCGATCTCCTCGATGGTCGCCCTGGTCGTGACCCCGGCCGATGCGCGGCCGAGGGGGACGATCAGGAGAGCGAGAAGCGCGAACCGGCCGAGGAGGCGGTTACCAGCCCGCATCAGTCGCGGGCCGAGTCAGCAGCCGGCGGAGGCCAAGGAGCGCCACGGTGTAGGCGCCAGCGGCAGCCACGAGGATGGGCAGGGCCCGGACCGGCGTGGCGACGGCATCGCGGAGGGCGCCGAACCAGGGCTGCTCCACCGTGTTGGCGACGATGCCCTGCAACGAAAGCCAGAGGGTGTTGCCGACTTCCTGGATCGGTGGCAGGGCGAAGCTGGCCGCGGCGGTCGGGTTGGCAAAGGCCCAGACGAAGCCGGCGGTGACCAGCCCTCCGGTCAGCGCCCCTCCGATCAGGACGCGCCGACGGGCCGCTCGTGCCCGCAGGGTCTCGGTGCCGTTGACGAGCACCTGCTGCCGGGCGAACCCCGGTTCGATCTGCGCCATGATCTGGGGGATGAAGCCAGAAGATGGCGTGAGCTGCGGCAGTGCGCCGAGCATCGCCACCAGGCGAAGGTCGAGTTCGACCATCGCGCGACAATCGTCACACGTCGCAAGGTGCGACGCGACGCGAGGGAACTCGCCACCCCCGTGGAGGGCGTCGAGTTCGTCGGCGGTCAGGTGGTGTTGGGCGAAGGTCTTCATCTCATCGGACTCATACGTTCGAGGACGGGTTCGGTTTCAATCATCACGGGTATCTGCGAGCAGGATTCGGAGCTCGTTTCGGGCCCGGTGGATGTAGGTCTTGACGGTGCCCAGGGGCAGGTCGAGCATCTCGGCGATCTCCTCATACGGCCGTCCGTCGACATGCCGGAGGATGATGCAGCTGCGGTACTCCGGACGGAGTTGGGCGATCGCCTCCTCGATCTGTGATCCCAGCTCACGGCTGGTCACTTCATCGAGGGCGGATTCGGCTTGGTCGCCGATCTGGAGGGTGGTCGCCTCGATGGCATCCGCTGACTCGGCATGGGGTGAGCCGTCGAGGGAGAGGGTGTCGAGCGAGCGCTTCCGCAGGTGATCGATCGAGGCGTTGTTGGCGATCTTGAAGATCCAGCTGGAGAACTTGTACTCGGGCCGGTACGAGTCGATCGCGTTGAGGACCTTGACGAAGGTCTCCTGGGCCAGATCCTCGGCCAATTCCCGGTCGCGGACCATCCGGTAGATCAGCGAAAAGACGGGACGCTGGTACCGGGAGATCAGCTCTCGGTAGGCCGCCTCGCGTCCGATCACGGCGTGGCGGACGACCTCCTGGTCGGTCAGCAGCCGCCAATCGACGGGGGTCGGTGCCGTCAACGCGCCGCCTGCGTTGCCACGGCGATCCGCGAACCGGTAGCTTTGCTGGCGATGACCACCACCAAGACGGAGCTACCCCTCACCGGCGGCGACCCCAAGCGGGCGTACGTGCGGAAGATCTTCAAGTCCATTGCGCCGAGCTACGACCTGCTCAACCACGTGTTGAGCCTCAACGCTGATCGGCGCTGGCGGCGTGCGGCCATCGACCGCCTCGGATGGGAAGGACTCCCAGGGGGCCGGTATCTCGACCTCTGTGCCGGTACCCTCGACCTCGCGGCCGAGCTGGGCAATCGCCCCGGCTTCACCGGCACGGTTGTCGGCGCCGACTTCGTGCCGGCGATGCTCGCCGGTGGGGAGGGGAAGTCGGCGCGCGTGCTCCCGGCTGCCGCCGACGCGCTGAGGCTGCCATTTCCGGACGCCAGTTTCGATGGGGCATCGGTGGGCTTCGGCGTCAGGAATCTCATGGACCTCGATACCGGTCTCCGGGAAGCGGCGCGCGTGCTCAAGCCTGGTGCACGCCTGGTGGTCCTCGAGTTCTCCACGCCCCAGCGACAGCCGCTGCGTGGCCTGTACCTCGCCTACCTCAAGCGGGTCCTCCCGCTGATCGGTCGACTGGTCTCCAAAGATAGGAGTGCCTACGACTGGCTTCCAGCATCGGTCCTCGGCTTCCCCGATCCGCCGGTGCTGGCGGAGCGGCTCGAGGAGGCGGGATTCACCGACGTGGAGTGGGTCACACTCTGGGGTGGCATCGTCGCCCTGCATACTGGATCACGGAGTCTGGGATGAGCCTCAACACCCTCGCGGAATTCATCGCGGCGATCGAGAAGATCGGCGAATTGGTGCGGATCAGTCGGCCGATCGACACCCACCTCGAGATCGCCGAGATCGCCGATCGTGCCATGAAGATGCCTGACGGCGGGCCCGCCCTGCTCTTCGAACAGCCCGTCCTGGCAAGTGGCGAGCGCTCGACAATCCCGGTG
>JAHEFN010000242.1 GCA_024640185.1 Gemmatimonadota bacterium
CCTCGCCGCCCAGTTCGGCTACCTCCCCGGCACGCTCTGGATCGTGATCGGGGTGGTCCTCGGGGGGGCGGTACAGGACTTCATCATCCTCGCCGGTTCGATGCGCCGCGATGGCAAGTCGCTGGGGCAGATGGCGAAGGAGGAGATCGGGCCGTTCACCGGGATGCTCGCGATGGTCGCCATTCTCGCGATCATGATCATCCTGCTGGCGGTGCTCGCCCTGGTGGTGGTCCGGGCACTGCAGGACTCGCCGTGGGGTGTCTTCACCATCGCCTGCACCATCCCGATCGCGCTGGTCATGGGCTTCTGGATGAAGGTCTGGCGCCCCGGCCGGACCCTCGAGGCATCGGCCTTCGGTGTCGTGATGCTGATGCTCGCCTTGGTGGCCGGCCGATCGGTGGCCGAGTCGCCGGTCTGGGGGCCGGTCTTCACCCTTGACGGCATTCAACTGGCCTGGGCGATGATCGGCTATGGCTTCATCGCCTCGGTGCTGCCGGTCTGGATGCTGCTCTGTCCACGCGACTATCTCTCGACCTTCCTGAAGATCGGTACCATCGGCGCGCTGGCCATCGGCATTGTCCTCACCCTCCCCGAGATCAAGTTGCCGGCGGTCACCGGCTTCATCGACGGCAGCGGACCGGTCTTCGCCGGGGCGCTCTTCCCCTTCTGCTTCATCACCATCGCCTGCGGTGCCATCAGTGGCTTCCACGCGTTGGTCGCGAGTGGGACGACGCCGAAGATGCTCGACCACGAATCGGATGCCCGCCTGATCGGCTACGGCGGGATGCTGATGGAGTCGTTCGTGGCGATGATGGCGTTGATTGCGGCCGCGGCGCTGGACCCCGGGGTCTACTTCGCGATGAACACCCCCCTGCCGCTCCTCGGCGGCAGCATCGACAGCGCGATCGTCACCATCCGGGAGTGGGGCTTCGTCCTCGAGCCGGGACAGCTCGAGGCGCTTGCCGCGCGGGTGGGCGAGAGTTCGCTGCTCTCGCGAACCGGCGGGGCCCCATCGCTCGCCGTGGGTATGGCCGAGATCTTCGCCGGGGCGTTTGGCCCGACCCTGACGGCCCTCTGGTACCACTTCGCCATCATGTTCGAGGCGCTCTTCATCCTCACCACGGTCGACACCGGCACCCGAGTGGGGCGCTTCATGTTCCAGGAACTGGCGGGACACGTCGTCAAGCCGCTCGGGCGTACCTCATGGTACCCCGCGACGATCAGCAGCAGCGCCGTCATCGTCGCGGGCTGGGGGTGGTTCCTGATCCAGGGAGTGACCGACCCGATGGGCGGCATCAACGCCCTCTGGCCGCTCTTCGGCATCAGCAATCAATTGCTGGCCGCCGTGGCGCTCTCGGTGGGCACCACCCTGATCATCCGCCGCGGCGTGCGGCGGTATGCCTGGGTCACGATCCTGCCACTCACCTGGTTGCTGGTCATCACCACCACCGCCAGCTGGCAGAAACTCTTCCATGACGATCCCCGGATCGGATTCTTGAGCCGAGCTCGGCAGCTCACCGCCGATCTCGCCGCCGGGATCGGCGATCCCTCCGTGGCTGGGACGCTGATTCGCAACAGCCAGATCAACGCCGCATTGACGGCGGTGTTCCTGCTGGTGACCTGGATGGTGGTCATCGCGAGTGCGAGGGTGTGGCTGGACAGGACTCAGAGACCGGAGACCGGAGACCGGAGATCTGAGACCTGAGAGACGAGAGACGAGAGACGAGAGACGAGAGACGAGAGACGAGAGACCGGATGACTGGAGAGCTGATGGCGGAGTTTCAGGCGATGATCAGGCGGGTGGCAGCGCTCTGTCGCAGGGTATGCGGCATGCCTGACTACGCCCACTACCTGGCGCACTGCGCCGAGGCGCACCCCGGCTGCGCCGTCAAGAGCGAACGCGAGTTCTTCGAGGAGTACCTGACCCGCCGGTATGAGGGTGGTCCGACCCGCTGCTGCTAGGGAGCGACCGAAGGGGCAAGGCGACCAACCCGCCTTGCCCCTCCGTTTTTCGGTCTCCGGCCTCCGTCCCCTACTGCAGGAACAGCAGCTCCCGGTAGGTCGGCAGCGGCCAGAGATCGGCCGCGGTGTAGAGCTCGAGGGCGTCACACGACCCGCGCAGCGCGACCATCGCCGGAATCAGCTTGGCCTTGATCTGTTCGGCATGCTTGAGGGAGTCGTCTGATTCATGCATCAGCTCGCCCTCGAGACCCAGCAGGGCCCTCCGCGAGGTCGCCACCAGTTGCGCAAAGTTCTCCAGTGACTCGACCGTGTCGGTGCACTCGACGCCGGCGCCCTCGGTGGCACAGACCGCATTGGCCAGCAGGGTCTGGTGTCGGATCGCCGCGGGGAGGATCATCGTCCGGGCGATCGTCGCCATCGTCTCTCCCTCGATGGTGAGTTGCTTGACCCACTTCTCGACGGTGATGTGGAAGCGAGAGTCGACCTCCGCCTTGCTCAGCACGCCGTACTTCTTGAAGAGGTCCACCGTCTTCTTCGACTTGAGGACCGGGAAGGCCGAGACCGAATCGACCAGGTTCGGCAAGCCCCGCTTGGCGGCCTCCTTGTGCCAGTCGTCGGCGTAGCCATCGCCATTGAAGCAGACCCGCTTGTGGTTCTTGACGAGCTGCTTGAGGACCGCGAGCGCCGCCGTCTGGAGCTTCGCCGGAGTCGGGTTGGCACCGACCTTCTTCTCCAGCTCGGTGGCGATCACGTCGATCGACTCGGCCACGATGGTGTTGAGCACGGTGTTCGGCCAGGCGACCGAGTGGGTCGAACCGACGGCCCGGAACTCGAACTTGTTGCCGGTGAACGCGAACGGTGAGGTCCGATTGCGGTCGCCCGAGTCGCGCGGGATTTGTGGCAGCGTCCTGGCGCCGAGGTCGAGGGTGCCACCGCGGATGGTTCGCTTGGGGATCCCCTTCTCGACCTGGTCGAGGATGTCGGAGAGCATCTCGCCGAGGAAGATCGAGATGATCGCCGGCGGGGCTTCATTGGCCCCGAGCCGGTGGTCGTTGCCCGCCGAGGCGATGCAGGCACGGAGCAGGTCGGCATGCAGGTCGACGGCCCGAACCACGGCGCAGAGGAAGAGCAGGAATTGGGTGTTGCCGTGGGTCTCGTCCTGCGGATCGAGGAGGTTGACGCCGGTGTCGGTCGACATCGACCAGTTGTTGTGCTTGCCGCTGCCGTTGACGCCCGCAAAGGGCTTCTCGTGCAGCAGCGCCTTGAGGCCATGCCGGTCGGCCACCCGGCGCAGGGTCTCCATCAGCAGCATCTGGTGGTCGTTGGCGATGTGGGCCGTCTCGAAGAGCGGGGCGATCTCGTACTGCCCCGGCGCCACCTCGTTGTGCCGGGTCTTCAGCGGCACCCCGACCCGATAGAGCTCCTCCTCGACCTCGCTCATGAAGGCGAGCACCCGCGGGGGAATCGCGCCGAAGTAGTGATCCTCAAGCTGCTGTCCCTTGGGGGGACGGGCCCCGAAGAGGGTCCGCTCGCAGGTCACCAGGTCGGGGCGGCGGTAGAAGAGCTCCTTGTCGACGAGGAAGTACTCCTGTTCGGGGCCCACCGTGGTGACCACCCGGGAGACGTTGGTGTCGCCACCGAAGAGCTTGAGGATCCGCATCGCCTGGCGCGAGAGCGCCTCCATCGACCGCAGCAGCGGGATCTTGGTGTCCAGCGCCTCGCCGTTCCACGACACGAACGCCGTCGGAATGCAGAGGGTGGCCGCGCCACCATTGCGCAGCAGGAAGGCCGGTGAGGTCGGATCCCACGCCGTGTAGCCGCGCGCCTCGAAGGTCGCCCGGAGTCCGCCCGACGGGAACGATGAGGCATCGGGTTCGCCCTGGACCAGGTCGACCCCCGAGAAGTTGTAGATCACCCCGCCCTGGCCGTCCGGTGACACCAGCGAGTCGTGCTTTTCCGCCGTCGACCCGGTGAGGGGCTGGAACCAGTGGGTGTAGTGCGTCGCCCCCCGTTCAACCGCCCAGTCCTTCATCGTGGCAGCAACGATGTCGGCCACCTGCGGATCGAGCGGCTCGCCGTGATCGATCGTCTTCAGCAGCGAGCGATAGACCTGCTTGGGCAGTCGCTTCTGCATCATCTGCCGAGAGAAGGTGTCGGCGCCGTAGAGCGCCTCGAGGCGGAACGGTTCGGAGAGCTGGGGGTCTTGCACGGGGGCCTCAGGCGGAGAACGGAGAACGGAGAACGGAGAACGGAGAACGGAGAACGGAGAACGGAGCGGAATCTGGCGATCTCATGGCCGGGAGCCAATTACCATTAGTCGGCTAAGCGATAACCTGAAGGACCATTTCCATAGGGGTTTTCCTAGGGTGGTCACAAATAGCCACCCTACTTAGCCG
>JAHEFN010000243.1 GCA_024640185.1 Gemmatimonadota bacterium
GGATGGTGGCCTTCGACCCGGCGAGCGAACGTTTTGTGGTGAACATCGGCGTGGGGATCGAGGGGCCCAACACCATCCGGCACATGGTCTTCGATCCGAAGAGCCGCAAGATCTGGTACGGCTCGGATGCCAACATGCTGGGCAGTGTGACGGTGCCGCGGAATCTCAGGCCGGTGCCCTGACGGAGATCAGAGAACGGGGAACCGAGAACTGAGCACTGAGGATCGGTCTCCGTTCACCGATCTCCGGTCTCCGATCTCCGAACCGTCACCACCACCCCATCCGGCTCGGCACGCTCCTCGCGCACCACCCACCCCTGGGGCTCCAGCATCTCCACCAACGGGGTGGGGAACCAGCGCAGCATCACGCTGATCGGCTCCGGTGATCCGGCGGTCGCCTCGAGGATCCAGAGCATCGGCTCCGGCGCCGGGAGATGTCGCAGGTCGGTGACGCCCGCGGGAGCGGGCGTCATTGCCGCGACCTCGGTCGCGGCAGCTGGGGGATGCTCGGTGTGCCAGAACCAGCTCGACCAGTCCTGTTCGCCGAATTGTGCCGACCGGTGGTCGAAGCCACGCGCCGCCATCACCTGATAGAGTGGCAGCGGCTCGAAGGGGGAGCGCACGTGCAGTACGTTGCCGGGCGGCAGGGTCTCGGCGGCGGCGAGGATCTCCTGCAGCGGATCTTCGCCCCTGGCCAGGATGGCGGTGGCATCGAGATCGGCGACCATGGCAGGATCGAAGGAGTCCGTCATCCCTGCAGTCTGGCTGGCAGTTCAATGCGGCGATGTGACGCAAGTCTCACTTGCCGCTGCCGCGCGCCCATCCCCGCAACGTGTCGGGGTCAGTGAGCACCATCCGCTTGCCGCTCTTCGAGACGATCATCCCCTTCTGCTTGAGTTGCCGCAACGCCCGGGACACCGATTCCCGGGCGGTCCCGATCTCGGCGGCCAGCTCGTCCTGCGTCCGGTCCAGGGTGAGGTGGACCGTGCCGTCGGGGCCCGGGGTGCCGTCCCGGTCGGCGTAGTCGGCCAGCGCCATCGCCAGACGCGCGGCGACGTCCCGAAAGGCGATCGTCTCGATCAACTGGACCAGGTGTCGCATCCTGGTGCCGAGCGCACGCACCACCGCCAGGGCGGTGTCGGGGTCGTTGCGGAAGGCATGCTCAAACTCCTGGCGGGGGAGGAAGACCAGTCGGCTCGGTACCACCGTCACGGCCGAGGCGGGGTAGCTGCCGCCGTCGACCAGCGGCAGTTCGGCCACCGGGCGACCCGGTCCCTCAACGGTGAGGGTCTGTTGCCTGCCGTCGGGGGCGGTGCGGTAGATCCTGACCCTGCCCTCGAGCACCAGGTAGAGGCCGGCAGGGATCTGGCCGGCTCGGAAGAGGACGAAGTCGGCTCCCACCGTCCGTGGCACACACCGGCCCGCGAGTTGTCTCAGGACGGCATCCGGGAGTTCGGCGAGGAGCGGCACGCCGCGGAGGAGGGGGACGAAGTCGGTCACCCTGAGGAATGAACGGTCGTCGGCCCCACGTGACAAGCGTCACGGCGTGGCCGGGGCGCGGCTCCGAATTTGGGACCATGCTGACTTCCCATGTCGCGGGCTTCCTCCGTGCCGCACTCGTCTGGCTCGTCCTCGGGACCTCACTCGGCGTTGCCATGGCCATCCATCCGGTCTGGGCGGTCTACCGCACCGCCCACTTCCACATGCTGCTCCTGGGCTTCGTCACGATGTTCATCGCCGGCGTCGCTTATCACGTGGTGCCCCGCTTCACGATGGCGGCCCTCGCCTCCACCCGGCTCGCCATGGTGCATCTCGTGATCGCCAACATCGGTCTCGCGCTGATGGTCCTGGGATTCTGTGCCCGGGTGCACGGCTGGGTCCCGGCCTCGACCGCCCTCGCCGTGGGCGGCCTCCTCTCGGCACTCGGCGCTTGGGCCTTCGCCTGGAACATCTGGGTCACCATGGGCCGGACCGTCGTGCCGCCGCCTCGCCCGGCTGGGGCACGACCGCTGCCCCAGGCCACGCGATGAGCCCCGCGGCCGCTGTGACAATCGTCACGGTATTCACTGGCCCACCGCCCGAAGATCTACATGTGCTCGCCGGGACCACTCGGCGAACCCCGATCAGGCGGACGTCCCGCCAATCGGATGGCCGGCCCCACGCGGGGCCATCACGGATGAGGCAACGATGACCCTGCGACATCTCCTTCCAGCGCTGCTCGTGGCGGCCATCGCCGCCTGTGGCGCCCCACAGCCCGGTTCCCTCACTGCGGGTGATGCCGCCTCTCGCGTCTACGTCGCGCCAGGGGAATACGACGAGTTCTACGCCTTCATGTCGGGCGGCTTCTCGGGCAACCTGACCGTCTATGGCCTGCCATCCGGCCGGTTGCTCAAGACCATCCCGGTCTTCTCGATGTTCCCCGAGAACGGCTGGGGCTTCACCCCCGAGACCGAGGCGATGCTGATGACCTCGTGGGGCCAGGTGCCCTGGGATGACTCGCATCACCCCGAGCTCTCGCAGACCGACGGCATCCCCGACGGGCGCTGGATCTTCATCAACGGCAACAACTCGCCACGGATCGCGCGGATCGACCTGACCCGGTTTGAGACCGAGGAAATCCTCGAGATTCCCAACACCGCCGGGGGTCACGCCTCGCCGTTCATCACCCCCAATTCGGAGTACGTCGTCTCGGCCACCAGGTTCTCGGTGCCGATTCCCAATGCCGACGTGCCGATCGCCGACTTTGCGGCGAAGTTCAAGGGCGCCATCTCGTTCATCCGGGCCAATGAGCCGGGCAACATGGATGTCGCCTTCCAGATCCTGGTGCCGGGCTTCGACTACGACGTGTCGCACAGTGGCAAGGGCCCGTCCGACGGCTGGTTCTTCTTCTCCACCTACAACACCGAGCAGGCCCATACCCTCCTCGAGCTCAACGCCTCGAAGAACGACAAGGACTTCATCGCGGCCGTGAACTGGCGCCGGGCCGAGGAGTGCGTCGCCAACGGCGCGGCCAGCCAGATGGCAACCTCCTACGTCCACAACGTCATCGATGAGGGCAGCCGGATCGCCCGGACCGAGCGGAAGACGTCGGTGACCGTCCTCGTGCCCACCGACTGCGAAGGGGTGATGTACTTCCTGCCGACGCCCAAGAGTCCGCATGGCGTGGATGTCGATCCGACCGGCGAGTACATCGTCGGTGGCGGCAAGCTGGCCACCGTGATCCCGGTCCATTCGGCCACCAGGATGCTGCAGGCGATCGCCGACCGGGCCTTCGATGGTGACGTTGATGGCATCCCGGTGCTGCAGTACGACGCCGTGATCGCCGGCGAGGTCCAGAACCCCGGCCTCGGCCCGTTGCACACCGAGTTCGACGGCAAGGGCAATGCCTACACGTCGATGTTCATCTCCTCGGAGGTGGTCAAGTGGAAGCTGGGGACCTGGGAAGTCGTCGACCGGATGCCGGTCTACTACTCGATCGGTCACCTGATGATTCCCGGTGGCGACACCCGCGAGCCCTACGGCAAGTACCTCGTGGCCCTCAACAAGATCACCAAGGATCGCTACCTCCCCACCGGCGCGGAGCTGACCCAGTCGGCCCAGCTGATCGACATCAGCGGGGAGAAGATGCAGATGCTGCTCGACTTCCCGACCCAGGGTGAACCGCACTACGCCCAGGCGATCCCGGCCTCGCTGATCAAGGACAAGCAGATCAAGACCTTCTCGCTGGCCGAGAACACCCATCCGTGGGTGGCTCGCGGGATCAGCGAGGGCGCGGTCGAACGGCGCGGCAAGGTGGTCCATGTCAAGATGGTCTCGCTCCGCAGCCGCTTCGTCCCCGATGTCCTCGAGGGCGTCGAGGTCGGCGATACAGTGGAGTTCCATGTCACCAACATCGAGCAGGACTGGGACGTGCTGCACGGCTTCGCGGTGCTGGGCATGCGGACGGCAGAGTTGATCCTTCAGCCCGGTGAGACGCGCACGCTGCGCTGGGTCCCCCAGCGGCCAGGCGTCTATCCGTTCTACTGCACCGACTTCTGCAGCGCGCTGCACCAGGAGATGCAGGGTTATGTCCGGGTGAGCGCCGCTGGCAGCGGTGGTGGAATCCGGATCGGCTCGACGCCGACCAGCACCGCCCAGGCGGCGGCGCAGGCCGCTGGGGCCACCCCAGCCGGTGTGGCCGCGGGCGAACACGACCATGCGGCCATGAGCAACGGGGGCGACTGAGATGACCTCCCGGGCGCGCCTCCTCTTGGTGATCGCTGCCGGCTGTCTGGTGACAGCGATCGCCTTCCCGCTGTGGGAGGTGCGCCTGCTCGCACCCCAGTACCCTGAAGGCCTCGGGTTGCAGATCCTGGCC
>JAHEFN010000244.1 GCA_024640185.1 Gemmatimonadota bacterium
CGCCGAGGGTGGCGGTTGCGGGGATCAGCAGGAGAATCCCTGCCGTCACCTGTCCCAGTCCGAGGAAATTCCAGTAGAAGCCACTCTGGTACATCGCCTCGAAGAAATAGCCCACGGAGGTATCGACCGGCATCGCGGTGAAGCGCTCACCCAGCAACTTGACCAGCCCGGTCGGGATGAACGCCATTGCCAGCAGGATCCTGGTGATGATGGCCAGGCGGGCGAACGGCGGCCAGCGGCGGGCCCGCGCGTGCAAGGCGTCGAGGAATGCGAGCATCGATCTTCCCGGTTCGAGGTGACCGAGTGAACTACGGATGGCCGGGCGACGTGTTTCACAACGGGACATCGGCCCGCGGCTGTCGTGGCATCCGTCGGGATGCGGGGGCTGTTGTGGCACGCCGACCTGTCCGCCCCTATCGTCAAGCGTCCCCCCAGGGAGTCTGCCATGCCTGAATCGCTCGTCAGCTGGTTCGTTGTCCTCCTCTTCTTCGGTCTGCCGATCTGGGTCATGTGGACCTGGAATCGGCTGGTGAACCTCCGTGCCGCGATGGGGGCCGCCTGGGCCTCGATCGACGCCCTCCTCAAGCGCCGCACCGACCTGATCCCCAACCTCGTTGGCGTGGTGAAGGGTGCCATGAGCTACGAGGCCGGAACCCTGGAGCGGGTGGTCGAGGCGAGGAACGCGGCGGTCACCGCTGGGCCGCCTGGCGAACGGGCTGCGGCCGAGGAGGCGCTCACCGGCACGGTGCGCCAGCTCTTCGCGGTGGTCGAGCGCTACCCGGAGCTGAAGGCGAACAGCCAGATCCTCAAGCTGCAGCAGGAACTCTCGGACACCGAAAGCGACATCGCCTCCGCCCGCCGCTACTACAACGCCGTGGTCCGTGACTACAACATCATGCGCGAGTCATTCCCCAACCTCTTGGTGGCGAGCCGGCTCGGCTTCGTCCCCGGCGAGTACTTCGACATCGACGATGGCGACCGTGCCGTGCCGACCGCCGCGCTGGACCGGCCCGCATGAGGCGCCTCCTCCTCCTGTGGTTGGTGCTCGCCACCCCACTCGCCGCGCAGGACACCGGCTGGACCATCACCTCGTTCGACGCGGCCTACACGGTCAATCCCGACCGCACCATCTCGGTGGTCGAGACGATCGAGGTCGACTTCGGCGCGCTCCGCAAGAGGGGGATCTACCGCGAGATCCCCATCAGGTACCGCAAGGAGGTCAACCTCGGGATCCCGGTCTCCGCCGGGCGGGTCACCGTCGATCTCACCGACATCGGCGTCAGCGATGAGATCGGTCGGTCGCGCCCCATCCAGGTGAGCCGTGGCGACTACATCACCATCCGGATCGGCGATCCCGACATCTACATCTCCGGCCGGCAGGTGTACGTCATCTCGTATCGGCTCGAACGGGGATTGGGCTTCTTCGAGAATCATGACGAGCTCTACTGGCAGGTGACCGGCACCGAGTGGCCGGTGCCGATCCTCAACTCCTCGGCCACGGTGACCCTGCCCACCGCCGGCGGCAGCGACGGGTGGGGCGCGTGGTGCTATGCAGGCCACTACGACTCCTCCGCCCAGGACCGCTGCTCGGCGCTTACCCGGGGCGACGGCACCTTCCGCTTCGAGGCCACCAACCTGATGCCGGGTGAGGGATTCACCCTGGTGGCCGGATTCCCCAAGGGGATCATCTCGGCCCCGAACTGGTTCGACCGCCTTGCCGCCGCGATCGAATTCCTCTGGCCGCTCGGGGTGCCGATCCTGGCGTTGGTCTTCATGCGGTGGCGCTGGCGCAAGGTTGGCCGCGACCCGCCGAAGCGCAGCGTCGTTCCCAACTGGAAGGTCCCCCGTGACCTCCCGGCAGGTCTCGCCGGCACCCTCTTCGACCAGTCGGCCGACATGGACGACATCGTGGCGATCATCCTCGGCCTCAGCGTGATGGGCTACATCCGCATCAAGGAAGTGCCACCTCGGACGCTCTTCGGCCAGGTCGACGAGGATTCCTTCTTCGGGAAGCTGCTCACGACGCTTGGCGTCGCCGAGACCGATTGGGAGCTGGAGCGGCTCCGCCAGGGCGATGAGGCAGCGCTCGGCACGCATGAGCAGCTGGTGATCCACGCGGTCTTCAAGTTCGCCACCGTGCGGAGGATGAGCGACCTCCACAACGAGTTCTACAAGGAGATCCCGGGGATCAAGTCAGCCCTCTACGAAGAAGTGGTCTCGCGCGGGCTCTACGCCGGCAACCCGAACAGTGCCAAGGGCCGCTACATCGCCCTGGGGGTGGTGGTCTTGATGGTCGGGATCGGCCTCGGTGGGATGGCCCAGAATCCCCTGCTGATCGGGGCCGGCATTGCCTCGGCCGTGATCGTGCTGTCGTTCGCGCCCTTCATGCCGGCACGGACCGTCAAGGGCGCCAACAAGTGGGAGCAACTGCGCGGCCTCGAGGAATACATCCGCCGCGCCGAGAAGCTCGAGCTCGAGATGCGTCAGGCACCAGAGAAAACCACCGCGCTCTTCGAGGAGATGCTCCCCTACGCGGTGGCGCTCAACGTCAGCGACCTCTGGGTCAAGCAGTTCGAATCGGTCCTCGCCTCACAGCCACCGACCTGGTACGTCGGCTCACACCCAGGGCAGTTCAACGTCGGCTCGTTCAGCCAGGGCCTCTCGACGTTCCAGACCGCGGCCACCCGGACGCTCGGCTCGAGCCCCGGGTCGAGCAGCGGAAGTGGTGGCGGCGGCGGGGGCGGCGGCGGATCGGTCGGCGGGGGCGGCGGCGGGGGCGGCGGGGGGAGTTGGTAGCGAACTACTGCCCCTCGCCGGTCGCCGCCGGCTCGAGCGGCAGCCCCAGGGCCGCGCGGGCCAGGGTCCTCATCAACCCCGCTGGGTTGGCCGCGCCTGAGTTGATGATCACGCTGACCGAGAGATCCGCATCGGGGAACCAGGCGTTGGAGGTCCGGAAGCCATTGATCCCCCCGCCGTGCATGATCATCGTGCGACCCTCGATCGCACCTCGTCCCAACCCGAAGCCGTACCCAGGCGTCATCGCGGGGCCCTCGGGTGTGGTCATCATGGCGTAGGACGCGGCCGAGACCACCTTGCCGCCATGGAGGGCCTGATTCCACTTGGCCAAGTCGAGGACCGTCGAGCACATCGCCCCGGCCGACAGGGGGTGGGTCATCGCCAGATACGGGGTGTTCTCCCATTGCCCATCTTCCTGTTCGTAGCCGCGGACCCGCCTCGGAATCACGGGCGCATCAAGACAGTCGTAGGTGTCACTGAGGCCGAATGGGACGATCAGTCTGCGCTCGAGGTCTTTGCCCCACGGGGTCCCGGTGACCTTCTCGATAAGCATGCCAAGCAGCACATAGCCGGTGTTGTTGTAGTTCCACTTGGTGCCGGGAGCAAAGCCCATCGGCGTGTCAAACACCAACGCAATGATCGAATCGGGAGTCATCTGCGCACCCCAACGCTTCCGCCACGAATCGGCGAGTGCGGTGTAGCTGGGGATCCCGGAGGTGTGGTTGAGCAGCTGGCGGACGGTGACCGGCCGCCACGCCTCGGGCAGGCCCTCCAGGAGCTCACCGAGGGTGTCACTGAGCGCGAGTGAGTCGCGCTCAACGAGCTGCATGATTGCCGCGGAGGTGAACTGCTTGGTGACCGATCCGATCCGATAGACCGAGTGCGCCGAGGCCGGCACCTCGTGTTCGAGGTCGGCAGTGCCGAGTGCCGTCATCACGATCGTCTCACCGCCGCGAACCACCCCGATCGCCACACTCGGCGTCCCACCGGCGGCCATGAACGTCCGCGCGAGTGAGTCGGCGACTCGGGCGACCGTGGCGGCGGAGGGCAGATCCTGGGCCGTGAGGACGGCGGGCAGGCCTACGAGCGCAATCGTGAGAGCGAGCCGGCGGACGATGGACATCAAGACTCCGGGGCAAAGGGGAGAGAAAGGGTAGCGCCGACGCGGGGGATCGACCACCGTCGGCGAGCGTGGAGCGGGACCAAGGAAGTCTGCCGGGTTGAGTCCACGCCGGGAGTCGGTCCCGTCCTCGCGGCTACAGCTCCCGCCACACTTGCTCCAGCGCCTCGTGCACATGCACCATGGCGAGGGTGTCGAGCTTGCAGTACTCGAGCAACTCGGTGCGACGGGCGGGGTGGTCGTCGGGATCATCCTCGCCGAGGAACATGAAGCCGAAGATCGCCATCGCGTCCTCACCCCCGGCAATCGCCAGGTCGTCGTAGCCGAGGCCCGGCGCCACGACCGGCAGCACCTTCTTGATCGAGCTCTTTCCCCGAAACGCGGGGTGCAGGTAGCCCTTCTTGACCACCTTCTCCAGGTCAAAG
>JAHEFN010000245.1 GCA_024640185.1 Gemmatimonadota bacterium
GATCGCCATCGCGGCGCTGCTCACCCACCTGATTCCCGCCGGCGAATACGACCGCCGCCTCGATGAGGCCACCGGGCGAACGGTGGCCGTGGCCGGGACCTATCAGACGGTTGAGGCCGCTCCCGTCTCTGCCTTCGGCGTGGCGGTGGCCGTGCCACGCGGCTTCGTGGAGGGCGCCGATGTCATCGCAACGATCCTCTTCGTCGGAGCAGCGTTCTTCCTGCTCGATCATGTGGGGACCCTCGGACGGCTCTTGTCGGCGCTGGTCCGCCGGCTCGGCGACCGGGGGTTGCTCGCACTGCCGATGTTGGTGCTCTTCTTCGGGGCGATGGGTGCGGCCGAGAACATGCAGGAAGAGATCATCGCCCTGGTGCCGGTGTTGTTGATCCTGGGAAGACGGATCGGCGTCGACGCGATCTCGGTGGTGGCGGCCTCGGCGGGTGCCGCCATCGTCGGTGCGGCCTTCGGCCCGACCAACCCGTTCCAGGCCGGCATCGCCCTGACCATCGCCGAATTGCCGGTGCTCTCGGGAGGTGGGTTGCGATCGGCGATGTGGGCAGTGGGGCTGGTGGTCTGGACGCTCTGGTTGATGCGTCATGCCCGCCGGAACCGGGTCGAGATCGAGGTGATCGAGCAGGACGGTGGCGACCCGGTGACCTGGCGGGATGGTCTCAACATGGCCTTTGTCATCGTGCCGCTCGGGTTCTACATCTTCGGCGCACTCCGCTGGGAGTGGGGATTCAACGAGCTGTCGGGCGCATTCGTGGTCGGGGCCATCGGGATCGGGATGGTGGCACGCCTCGGCGCCGACGGGACCACGACCGCCCTGCTGCAGGGCGCCCAGGCGATGCTGCCCGCCGCGCTGTTGGTGGGGCTTGCCCGGAGCATCTCCCTGGTGCTGGCTGATGGTCGGATCATCGACACCATTCTCAGCGCCGCGGCAACGCCGCTCCAGAATGTCTCGCCCACGGCCTCGGCGTTGGCGATGGTACCGGTGCAGTCGCTGCTGCACATCCCGGTCTCGTCGGTCTCCGGGCAGGCGGCCCTCACGATGCCGATCATGATTCCGTTGGCTGACCTGATCGGCCTCTCGCGTCAGGCCACGGTCCTGGCATACCAGACGGGCGCCGGGTTGATGGACATGCTGACTCCCACCAACGGCGCGCTGCTCGCGGTCCTGCTCGCTGCGGGGGTTCCCTACCAGAAGTGGTTCCGTTTCGCCCTCGGTGGCTGGCTCCTCACGACGATGGTCGGATTGGCCGGCATTGTTGTCGCACTGCTGATTGGGCTGTAGGGTTCGGGGCCGGCACCCGATCTCACCCGTGCCGGTTCGACCCAACGGATACCCGAGGACGGAGTGGCTTGATGTCACTGATCTTCCCGTTTGACCCTGACATCCACCGTGCGGCAACGATTCCGGCGCGCTGCTATACCGACCCGGTCATGCTCGCCCTCGAGGAGGAGAAGATCTTCGGGCGGACATGGCAGGTCGTGGGCCGCCTGGCGGACCTGGCCGAGCCGGGGTGCTACATCACCGCCGATATCGGCGACGAGGCGGTGGTGGTGGTCCGTGATGGGAACGGCCTGCGCGCCTTCCACAACATCTGCCTGCACCGGGCGGGACCGGTGGCCGAAGGGTGCGGCAAGCGCCAGACCCTGCAGTGCCGCTATCACGGCTGGACCTATCGACTCGATGGCGCCCTCCACCGGGCTCCTGAGATGGAGGATGCGGCCGGGTTCGATCCGGAGGCGATGCGCTTGATGCCGGTCCAGGTCGCCAGTTGGGGCCCCCTGGTGTTCGTCAATCTCGACCTCAAGGCGCCGCCACTGCTGCACTACCTCGACGGTATCCCCGAGCGAACGGCCGGACTTCGGCCGGAGGCGATGCGGTATGTGATGCGGCGCTCGTGGACGGTGGCCTGCAACTGGAAGGTCTATGTCGACAATTACCTCGAAGGCTACCATCTCCCGGTGGTGCATCCGGGGCTGCATCGGGAGCTGGACTACGACGCCTACCGGGTCGAGCCGCATCGCTACTGGTCACTGCAGCACGCCCCGTTGCGCGAGGGACACGATGCGGACCGGAAATACATCGCCACCGCGGAGGAGCGCGACGCCCAGTACTACTGGCTGTTCCCCAACCTGATGTTGAACATCTATCAGGGGCAGATGCAGACCAACGTGGTGGTGCCGCGGGGGCATCGGCACTGTGAGGTCATCTTCGAGTGGTTCGCCACCAACCCGCCCGAGGATCCCGCTGTCGATGAGAACTGGACGCGACTGGTCGACTTCAGCGACCAGATCCAGGACGAGGACATTGTCATCTGTGAGCGGGTGCAACAAAACCTCCGGTCCCGTTCCTACGATCGCGGGCGCTACTCCCCGGCACGCGAAAACGGGGTCCACCACTTCCATGGCCTGCTCCACGAGTTCCTGACCTGAGGACCCCATGAGCCAACGCCTTCCGCGTGTCGTCGGGATCGTCGCGACCGCCCTCTTCTGCGTCGGGTGGACCGTCGGCAGCGGCATCTTCCGGGTCCCCGCCGACGTGGCGACCAGGACGGGGTCGTTTGGTGTCGCCTTGTCGCTCTGGGTGCTCGGCGGCGTGTTCGTGCTCGCGGGTGCGCTCGCCTACAGTGAGCTGGCCACGCGGATGCCGGAGTCAGGTGGCGAGACCGTCTATCTCGCCCGGGCATGGGGCCCGCGTTGGGCGTTTCTCTTCGGCTGGGTCAACCTGGTCATTGCCGGCCCCGCCTCGGTGGCTGCCGTCTCCCGCACCTTCGGTGACTACGCGGCGACGATCTGGCCGATGGGGGAGTGGCAGGTCCGACTGTTGGCGGCCGGGCTGATCGTGGCACTCACCCTCTTGGTGATGCGCACCACGGCTGGAAGCACCAGGCTGCTCAGCGCCGCGACGGTCGGCAAGATCGTCGCCATGACCACGGTCCTCGTCGCCGCGGTGGCGCTCACCCCGTCGGGACCACCCTCCGTGGATGTCGCGACGGTGGGAGGGTCATCGTTCACCAATATTGCCCTCGCGTTCACCTCGATCCTCTTCGCCTACAAGGGCTTCCAGATGGTGGTCCTCATCGGGGGCGAGGTGAAGGAGCCACAGCGCACCCTCCCCCTCGGGCTGCTCCTCGGCAGTGCGATGCTGATCGTCCTCTACGTCGGGCTCAACCTGGCCTACACCACCGTCCTCGGTTTCGATGGGGTGAAGGGGTCACCGGCCGTCGCCTCGGACACGATGCAGGCCCTGATGGGTGACCGCGGCTCGGCGTTCGTCGCCGTCATGGTGATGATCTGTACCTTCGGTACCGTGCTCGCCTCGCTCATCGGCTACCCCCGAATGGCCTTTGCCATGGCCGAACGCGGTGTGTTCTTCGGCGCATTCGAACGGCTCTCGCGATGGCAGACGCCATGGGTGGGGGCCCTCGTGGTCGGGCCGATCTCGGTGGCGCTGGTCCTCTCCGGGAGCTTTGCGTTCCTGAGTCGATTGGCCGTCATGGCCCTCTTCCCCTTGATGGCGTTGGCGCTGGTGGGGGCGATGCGTCTTCGGCGGCAGGAAGGGGAACCGGAGGGCTTCCGGATGCCCTGGTATCCCCTGCCGGTGCTCTTCTTCGCCGCCGTGGTGATATCGGTCACCATCTTCGCGAGCATCGGGGATCCCGTGGCGGCCGGCCTGTCCGCCGCCACCGTGGTGGTGGGGCTGCTGATCCAGCCGCTCCTGCGGCGGGCGCCTTCGGCATGACGTGCCGAACCCCCGATCGCCGGTGGCGATCGGGGGTTCGAGGCATGTGCGTCAAACACGGACTAGGTCAGCAAGCCCCGCTGCAGCATCTCGCGCACCAGTTCGATCGCCTTGCTCTGCGGAAGCTCCGCCGCGGTGGAACGCAGCTCGTGTGCCCGCTTGAGGGTCTCCTTGTCGAGCAGCAACTCCTCCCGACGGGTACTGCTCGCCGAGACGTCGATGGCCGGGAAGATCCGGCGCTCGGCGAGTTCGCGCGAGAGCACCAGTTCGGCATTGCCGGTCCCCTTGAACTCCTCGAAGATGACCTCGTCGGCCCGTGAGCCGGTGTCGATCAGGGCGGTCGCGATGATCGTCAGGGAGCCGCCGCCCTTGGTGGGGTCGACCGCTCGGGCACTGCCGAAGAACTTCTTGGGTCGCTCCATTGCCTCTGCCCCGATGCCGCCGGAGAGGGTCCGCCCAGAGCCGCGATCGATGTTGTTGTAGGCGCGGGCCAGCCGGGTGAGCGAATCAAGGATGATGACCACGTCCTGGCCGAGTTCGACCCGCCGCCGTGCCCGCTCGAGGGTCATCTCGGCCACCGCGACATGTC
>JAHEFN010000246.1 GCA_024640185.1 Gemmatimonadota bacterium
TCTTCCTCGGCACCTTCCTCAGTGGCCACGGTCTCGACCCGAGCCGCCAGCACCCCGACGACGGACACGTCGCCATCGTGCATGATCTCGGCATGCTCGACCGTGATGTCGCTGACATGGATGGCCTGGCCGACGGTCAGGTCGGTGACGTCGATCTTGATGTTCTCGGGAATCTGCCCGGGGAGCACCTTGATCGTCATCCGATGGAGGTGGAGGTCGAGCACGCCACCCTGGTTGCGGACGCCGTCCGCGGTGCCCACGATGTGGATGGGGACGTCAACGACGATCGGCTCGCCGGCCACCACCGCGTAGAGATCGAGGTGGATCACGTCGGCCCGGCGGACCGGATTCCGTTGCACCTCACGCACGATCGCCTTGACCGGCGTGGCGCCGTCAATGGCCACATCGATGAGGACGGTCTCGCCCCCGATGATGTCGAGCAGGTGGCCGACAGCCCGGTGGTCGACGGCCAGCGCCATCGGCTCACGGCCGTGCCCATAGATCACCGCCGGGATCTTGCCTTCCCGCCGAAGCGAGCGGGCGGCACCCTTGCCGGTATCGGTCCGCGAGTCCGCGGTCAACGTCACTCCATCCATGTCCATCTCCGTCGTTCGTTCAGTCGAAGAGTGCGCTCACCGACTGGTCACTGTGTGTGTAGCGAATGGCCTGGGCCAGCAGCGGTGCCACTGAGAGCACCTTGAGCGCCGGAAACATCCGTTCCGGCGGCAGGGCGATCGTGTTGGTGACCGCCACTTCGGCCACCGGTACTGATGCGAGTCGCTCCACTGCCGGTCCCGAGAGCAGGGCGTGCGTCGCGCAGATGTACACGTCCAGGGCTCCCAGGCGCTTCAGCGCGGTGACAGCCTCGGACATCGTCCCGCCGGTGTCGATCATGTCATCGGGGATGATGCAGTTCTTCCCCTCGACCTCACCGACGACGTGCAGCGCCTCCGCCTTGTTCGGGCCGCTGCGCCGCTTGTCGATGATCGCGAAGGCGCCATCAAGCCGCTTGGCGAACCCCCGGGCCATCTTGGCGGACCCCACATCGGGGGCGACGACCACGATGTTCTGCAACTGCTTCTGCCGGTAATGCTGGACGAACACCGGGGCCGCATAGAGGTGGTCGACCGGCAGGTCGAAGAACCCCTGGAGCTGGTGCTGGTGGAAGTCGATCGCCAGGACGCGATCGGCACCCGCCGTCGACACCATGTTGGCCATCAGCTTCGCCGAGATGGCCACCCGCGGCTGATCCTTCCGGTCCTGCCGCGCGTACCCGAAGTAGGGAATCACCGCCGTGATCCTCGCGGCACTCGCCCGGCGGGCGGCATCCATGAGGATCAACAGCTCGAGCCAGTTCTCTGCGGGCGGGTTGGTTGACTGGATGATGTAGACATCCCGCCCGCGCACATTCTCATCGATCTTGACGAAGATCTCCCCGTCAGCGAAACGCCGAAGGGTCACCTTGCACAACTCGCTTCCGAGTTTTGCGGCGACTTCCTCAGCCAGCGGCCGGTTGGCCGAGCCGCTCATGAGGAGGAGTGGCTTCGTCAGGGTGGGCATTTCCGTCATGATGACAGCCCGGAAAGATATCGGACTTGCGGGGGGATGGTCAACTCTGAGGTCGGAGGCTCAGGGGGCCGCGACGAGGGAGTCGCGGTGGGCGTTGCGGGCCTCGGCGCTGTCGCTGGCCCGGAGGGCGCCCCGGACCCCGGCCGCGCCGGGAATCACCTGGGAGGCGCCCAGCATGCTGTCCCGCTGCCGTTGGGAGCGGTCTGCTGGCGGCTCCTCTGGGGTGCCGCCACAGCCGGTCCCGGCAAGCAGGACCAGGATCGCGGCACGGTGGAGCGGCATCCGGGTCAGAACTCCCGGCGCTTCATCTCCTTGAACATCCGCTCCCGCTCGGCCTTTTCGCGGTCCTCCGGCGGGGAGGTGGCCTTGAGCGTCGGGTCGACGAACCGGTTCTTCGGGCCTTGTCCGGTGCCGGTCTTGCCCGATGCCTTGCGGATCAGCGCCTCAAGTTGTGAGTCCTTCATCGGCTCTCCAAGCTGGGTGAGACTGCCACCCGAAGATAGCGGGATCGCCCCGTGGCCCGAAACGGCGACGCCCCCGGAGCCGCGTCGGCTCCGGGGGCGTTGCTGGCCAGCGAGGCCTGGTCCGGCTCAGGGCATCGCGGCTTCGAGCGACTCGATGGTCCACGAGTCGGTCTTGTCGGCGTACTGGGCCCGGATGGCCGCCACCTGCTCGGCCGTCACGGCGCTGCCGGTGTTGCCGAACGAGGCGCGCTCATAGGTGAGGATCGAGGCAATCTGCTCGTCGGTGAGGATGTCCTGGAACGGCGTCATGATGCCGTTGTACTCGACCCCATTGACCGTGACCGGGCCCTGCAGGCCCTTCAGGACGATCATGATCATCTGGTCCGGTGACGGCGCATTGACGATGGTGGAGCCGGCCAGCGGCGGGAAGGCCCCCGGCATGCCGTTGCCGTCGGCCTGATGGCAGACCGAGCAGTTGTTGGTGTACTCGGTGGCGCCGGCGCTGGCGACGGCGGGTGCCGCCGCAGGGGCGTCGACGGTGGCATCATCGGCGGGGGCGGCGTCGCCGCCACCGCAGGCGACGAGGCCGCCGGCGAGGATGGCAAGGGCAAAGATCTTCGTGGACATCGTGGCTGCTCCTGAAAGGTCGAGTAATCGTGGCTTGCGTCACCGCCCGGATCGGTCCGGCCCGGGCACAAGCGACAAAGAAAACGGATTGACTCGGCTTTGGGGAGGGGGGGTGGCACCACTGGTCCGTCGGGCATTGCCCCGGGTGGATTCGAACCACCATAGCCAGATCCAAAATCTGGTGTCCTGCCATTGAACGACGGGGCATCGTGCCGGTCCAAGGTAAGCAGCGGGATTGGGGGGTGGAAGGCGGGCGCTCACCCGAGCCCGGTTGCCACCAGCCGGCCATGCTTGCTCCCCAGCATCGCCATCGCCTCGTCACGATCGGCCTCGCTCCGGTAGACCCCGAAGAGGCCACTCCCCGATCCGCTCATCCGGCAGAGCAACGGTCGGGTCTGGGCCAGGGCCTCGAAGGCCGCCTTCACCTCGGGGTGGCGGCCGAAGACCACCGACTCGAAGTCGTTCCCCCCGAGGCGGGCCAGATCACTCCAGTTGGTGAGCAGGTCGAGATCCAATGCCACCGCACCGCGGGCCCCACGGCTGGCGAGGAGCTCATCGACCCACCGGTAGGCCTCGGCGGTGGCGACGGCAATCTCGGGGAGCACCAGGAGCAGGGGGCGATCCGGCAGCGCCGGCAGTCGCAGCATCCGCTGGCCATGGCCCCAGGCGAGTGCCTGCGGCGCCTCCATCAGGAAGAACGGCACGTCGGCACCGAGCCGGCTCGCGATGTTGAACAGTTCGCTGCGCGGGACGGCGTTGTTGGCCAATTGGTTGACCGCGAGCAGGGCCGCGGCGGCATCGCTCGAGCCGCCCCCGAGGCCGGCTCCGGCAGGGATCCGCTTGGTCAACCGCATGGCAACGCCGAACGGCCTGCCGGTGGCGGCGAGCACCGCATCGGCGGCCCGCCAGGCGAGGTTCTCCTCGACCGGACCGAGGTCGGCACCCTCGACCAGCAGGGTGATGCCACTCCCGGTGCGGTCGACCACCAGCTCGTCGGCCAGCGCCACGCGGCAGAAGATCGTCTCGAGGCCGTGATAGCCGTCGGCCTCGCGGGCAAGGACGCGCAGGACCACGTTGATCTTCGCGGGGCAGCGGAGGGTGATCTGGGCGCTCATCTCGCGGCCTCCCGTGCGCCACGAAAGGTCAGTCCAGTGGTGAGCAGCGAGGTGACCCCGAGCAGGGTGATCGGGATGAAGGTCAGCACGTGGTAGGTGATGGCATAGGCGAGGGCGACATCGGGTGGCACGCCGAAGAGGCTGACCAGGCTGACCTTGATCGCCGCCTCGAAGACGCCGGCATAGCCCGGTGAGCTCGGCACGGCGATCCCCACCATCAGGGCGCCCTGCAGGATCAGGGCCCCCGTGAACGGCACGGCGATATCGAACGCCCGAAAGGCAATCCAGAAGGCGGCGGCGTTGACCAGCCAGATCACGACCGACCAGGCAAAGACCGGGATCGCGTGTCGGGGGTCGCCGAGGGCCGTCAGTCCCCGCACCACCCGGTCGACGAAGCCGAGCAGCGTCTCGCGGAATCGACCGGCGGGCAGCAGGGCCCTGAGCGGCCGGGTGGCGAGGCGCGGCCAGCGGGCCACCGCCACGGCGCCCACCAGGGCGACCAGGGCCAAGATCCCGACCAGGGTGGCCTGGTCGGCGGTGCTCGCATCGACCGGGAG
>JAHEFN010000247.1 GCA_024640185.1 Gemmatimonadota bacterium
TGGCGTCCACGATGGTCGTGCGCAGCGGTGTCACCCGCGGCCAGAGGGCATCGGCGGCGAAGAACCCGGCATACGTCCGCATCTGCTCGTTGGTGGTCTGGGTCGCGAACACCCCGTCGGAAAGCAGCAGCTGCCGCTCGACCTCGCCGGCGGACCGTGCGGCCGAGGCCCCGTTGACGAGCACGTTGGCGAGCGCGTTCTTGAGCTGTTCATTCCCCGATTCGATGGCCACCGGTGTGAACTCCATCACCCGTTCGTGCTGCCCCACCTCGGCAAGCATGGCGGCGGCCCGGGTCACCGGCTCGATGTTCTCCGGATCGATCACGAGCAGCTTCTTGGCGATCCGGATGGTGTTGTCGGCGTCGCCCTCCAGGGCGTAGGCCCGGGCAGCATCCTCGAGCAGGAACGGATCATCGGGATAGCGCTCGATGCCATTCTTGACCCAGCGGATGTACTGCGCGGTGTCACCGTCCTCCCCCTGGATCGCGAATCGACCGGCGATGGAAATCTTCCGGTAGAAGAGCGAGTCGGCGCGACTGGGATCGATGGCGAAGAGGCGCTCAAGTTCGTCGACGGCGCAGGCGAACTTCTCCTGCTGGAGGCAGGCGTTGCTCTTGAGGTCGTACCAGTCGGTGTTGTTGGGATCGTTGCGGATCCCCTCATCGGCCACTTCTTCCGCGGCGTTGGCCCGACCGTAGCGCTGGAAGAGCCCGAAGGCCTGCTCCCGAAGCACATCGTTGAGCGGGTCGACGCGCAGCATCTGCTGGAACGTCGCCACGGCGTTCACCGAGTCGGAGCGCAGCTGGTAGATCTCGCCGATCTTGTAATAGGCGTTGAGCGCGAGGGGGTCGGTCTTGAGCGCACTCTGGAAATGCCCCAGCGCCCGCGCGCCGGTCTTGTCCTCGTTGGTCGCCATCACCCCGAGGCAGAATTCGGCCAGGCCGAAGTTGGGCACGACGGCAAGGGCCTTCTCAGCCGCGGACCGGGCCTTCGCCGGGTCACTGACCTGGTTGTCAAGGCAGCCCTGGGTCTCCTTGAGCGCCTTGATCGCCGGCTTGAAGAGATCGGCCACCTTCTCCCCGAACTTGTCGAGCTTCTGCCCCGCCTCCTGCGTCATCTCGACGGCGAACCCCGCCCCGTTGTTGGCGGGGTAGGTCCCGATCAGGCGCGCATTGACCCGATAGAGCCCGCCGGCCTCCCGGTGGAGTTCCGGCATCACGATCCAGTAGGCCGACATCGCCCTGGCCAGCTCCTCGGCCGGGAGACGCGACAGGATGGCATCGTGCGCGTAGCCATACTCTTCGAGGTACTGGTTCATCCGGGTGCGCGGCGGCACCTGGAAATCCCGACCGACCACCGAGCGACTCATCCGCTCGCGAAAGCCGTCGCCGATCTCGACCGCCGCCACGCTGTCGGCAGCGTCCGCCGTCCATGGCGTCGCGACGAGCAGCGGCGGCGCATTGCTGCGCGCCTGGGACAGCCCACTACCGACAGGAATCTGTGCCGCCGCACCACCGATCACGGTGAGCATGGCCAGAGTCAGGCTAGACGCACGTTGGAACATCCTCGCAACCTCCGATGGGGTTCTGCCCTCTAGGACGCGATAGAGGGACCAACACGACACGCGGGTCATGGGCGAAGAGGGACTCGAACCCCCGACATCCTGCGTGTAAGGCAGGCGCTCTGACCAGCTGAGCTATTCGCCCGTCAGCTGTCCGGGCTCAGACCAGCAGGGCCAACGGGAACAACACCACATACCCCACGACCAACAGGACGGCCGCCAGCGAGGCCGACCCCCCGGTGAGGACCGCATACCCCGCCGCGATCGTCACCAGACCGGCGAGAAGCAACGCCAGATTCCGCCGGGTAAACAGCGTCGTCGGGCGATCGTGGGATGCGGAAGTCTCAGGCATAGCACAGGACGCTAGCGGTGCGAGTGGGGGTGGTCAAGGCGGCCCGCCCCCTGTCATCGAACCGTCATCCACCGCCTCGAATTCGTCATCCGGCGGCGGCATCGGCCAATCGAGGTTGAGCGCCGCCCGTCGGGGCGCGTCCCGCCGCCGCCGATGGGCCACCGCAACACCCAGCAGCAGCGCCACGATCGTCCACGCCCCGCCCGCCAACAGCCAGAGGCCGAAGTTGTACCGCCTCCGAACGGCTCGGTGCCATTCCTCCGCGAATCGGGAGGCGTCCAACCCGGTCGAGCGCTGGAGGGCCTCGTCAAACGGCATCCCCCCAGCCAATCGGTCGATCATCGGGTCGAGTTCACCGGTGGGGTGGCGCCGGGCGATCTCCGCAACCGCTGACGCGGCAAGGGCATAGCCCGTGCCGGCGTCGGCGGTTGAGCCCCGCAGCGTGGCGTCGAGCTCCCCCAGGCCGGGCACCCGCCCGACCGCCACGGCGAGGTTGAGCTGCAGGGCATTGAGGCGGCCGTGTTCCCCCGCCGCGAGGGCCGCGTATCCCTCGGCAAACCAGAGTGGCACCCGAGTCGGCACCCGGGTGTGGAGGGCCAGATGGGCCAGTTCATGCCGCAGCGTCGAGAAGGGATGGCCGGCGTCGACCCGAATCACGATGAGTCGCCGGGAGGGGACCGTCAGGCCGGCCCCCCAGCGGGGCACCCTGCCACGCGACCAGCGGGCGAATTCGTCCGCATCCGGCACCACGACGATCGTCATCGGTGCCAGATCCAAGGCGCCGATCCCCAGCCAGTCACGGCGGGCCCGTGCCTCGTCGGCGAGGGCCAGGCCGAGGGGCCGAAGCGCCCCATCCGCGATCACCTCGACCTCGCCACGGTCGGGTGGTGCCGCCGAGATGACCGGCCCGGCCCCCTGCAGGAGGGCGAGGGTCAATCCAAGGGTGAGCGAGGGATCACTCCGCCGCTGTCAGCGACGGTCAGGAGGTGGGTCGCCCGCGAGGCGAACGGTGAGTGGCGCACGGCGGCTCCGGTGTGCCAGGCGGTCCTGGCCCGGTCGACCTCGCCCTGCAGCCAGTACGCACGGCCGAGTTCCGCCCATCCTTCTGCCAGATTGGGGCCGTGCTTCACGGCGCCCTCGAGCACCTCGATGGCATCGGCCGTCATCTCTCGCTCCAGATAGGCGATCCCCAGCCAATACCTTGCGTAGAGCACCGCCCTGGCATCCCCGCCCCGCTGGACCGCCCGCGAGAGATGTTCGATCGCTTCACCGGTGATCCCCTTCCGGAGACAGATCGCCCCGACCGCGGTGCGGGCGAGGCCGTGCTCGGGATTGCGGACCAGGACCCGCAGGCAGAGCTGCAGCGCCTCATCGCCCCGGTCCTGATGCATGAGGGACCAGCCGAGCAGCGCCTCGGCACTGCTCTCCCCGGGATCGAGCGCGAGGGCATCGCGCAACAGCATCTCGGCCTGACGCCAATCGCCCCCCGCGAGCGCGGTCCACCCCCGCTCGATGAAGGTGCTGGCCCCGATGTGGTCGTGGCGGACCGCGTGGGCCTCAACAGGGGTCGCACTCGGCAGGGCCTTGAAGCGGTCGACCAGCCCCCGAATCGACTCCTTGAACTCCGACAGTTCCGCGATGGCCGCCTCGCTGCGGCGGAACAACGCGACGATGGCCTGCCGCGTCGCGGCACGCTCGGCGGGCGGGAGGTCCTCCTGCAGCCGCTGCTGCAAGCGGTGGTGCTCCGCGCGAAGCGCGGCGATGGAGAGATCGGTCACCCTGGCAGCCCGGCGCCGGCGAGGTTCGAGCGGGCCAGCGCGTGGGAGGGATTGATCAGGAGCGCCTCCTCCCAGTGGTGGCGAGCCGCGCCAAGGTCACCACGCCGGCAGGCGAGGTTGCCGAGCTTGAAGAAGAGGTCATCCCCGAGGGTCGGCGCCAACGTCGCCGCGCGCCGGTAGGCCTCCTCGGCATCCTCCCAGCGAGCCGCCCGATAGAGCAAGTCGCCGAGATTCTTCGAGATCTGGGGGATGGTGGGATCCTCACTCAACGCCCGGCGCAAGTGGCTCTCTGCTTCCTCGATCTCGCCCGTGCTCTCGAGCAGGACACCGAGGGAGGTCCGCAGGACCGGATGTGCGGGGTACTGCTCGACCCCTTCACGGGCGGTGGCGACGGCCTCGGACCAGTGGCCGGTCAGCGCCTGCGCCCACGCCGAGCCCCAGTACCACCGGGCGGGCGGCCGCGTCTCGGCGTACCCTTCGCGAGCACGCATGAATCGTTCGAGGGCCAGGGTGGCCTCATCGCGCCTGAGGGCCAGCACGCCCCAGCCGGTCCACAGCCGGGGGTCGTCTCGATCACCCTCGACCGCGTCAGCCAGGGTGGCGTCCGCCTCATCGAGTCGGCCAAGCCCTTCCAAGGCG
>JAHEFN010000248.1 GCA_024640185.1 Gemmatimonadota bacterium
CCGACGCCGGCACTGATCGTCTCATGCCGGTCGATCCCGGCGGGGCCCCCGAGGCGGGCATCGAGGAGTGGGCGGTCGGCGGTCACCAGGTTGTAGAGCCCGAAGCCGTACCACCGCGACGCCGCCGGAAGGTAGAGCAGCTCGGCGAAGCCCCCGTCCGTGGCCGTCTCGTCTTCCCCGGGTGTGAACGTGGCGTGTGAGTCGGTGCGGCGAAGGTACTGGCCGTTCAGTTCGAAGGCACCGCTCCGCAGGGTGGCATCAACTCCGAGATATTTGGTGCGGTTGTTGACCCCATCCCTGTCGGAGGTGCCGGTGTAGCCGTAGGCCCCGACACGCAGGCCGTCCGACAGGTCACGGGTGATCCGCCCACCGACATTCTTGGCGGCGTTGTTGTCGAACCGTCGCGCCTCATCGGCCGCCCCGATCCCGTTGCCGTTGAGAAGCTGCCCTGCCACCTCGAAGCCGGCGACATCGGCGACCACCATCACGCCGCGGTCATAGGTGAGATCGGTGGGTGCCTCGCCCACCCGGGTGCGGTAGACGGCGTAATCCTCGAACTCCAGGCGCAGCTCCCGCTTGAAGAGCGGATCGGAAACCTGGAATTGTCCGATGATCACGTCCACCGGCTGGCCGGCAATGTCATCGACCTGGATGAGGGCATCCTCGATCCCACCGACTTCACCGCGTTCGGAGATGAAGGTGTAGAAGTAGTAGGAGACCTTGTCGGAGATCGGTGCCCCACTCATCAGCTTGAGGCCATACGGCGTCTGGAAGTCGGTCACCGCCTTCCCGTTCGCGTAGCTCTGGGCGTACATGTCGAGCCGTATCGCAAGCGGCAACTCGCGCATCAGGGTGAGCAGCGGGTCGCCGGTGTTGATCGTGTCGCGCGGCTCCTCCCCCGGGCCGAAGCGGAAGCCGTTGCCCGCGAACTGCTCACCAAAGGCCGTCAGCCTGGGGATCGGGCTGTGGCAGAGCGCACAGCTCACCTTGTATCGCCGTGCGAACGCCGGGATGGCGGCGGCGTCGGGGACCACTGCCAGGGTGATCAGGAGCGCAAGCATGGTCGGAAGGGTGATGCGGCGAAGCATGGTGCCGTCCCCGATTGGGGGTGTCTGGTTCCCAACGATTGACCGCCCAAAGATAGCCACAACGCAACGCCCCCGCCGCTGATCCGATGGTGTCGGAAGCGACGGGGGCTGCACGGACAGGGAGGGATTCGAACCCTCGATACCGTTGCCGGCATACCGGTTTTCGAGACCGGCGGTTTCAACCGCTCACCCACCTGTCCTGGATGGTTCCGGTCGCCTCTGGCCACCGGAGCCGTGTAATATGGCTGTGGTAGGCACCCGGGATCAACCGAGGAACGATGGACAACCTGACCCATACCCTCACCGGCCTGCTCCTCGCCGAGACCGGGCTCAAGCGGAAGACGAGGCTCGGGGCGGCCACCCTGATGGTCGGCGCCAACCTCCCCGACATCGACGCGGCCATCTTCTTCTGGGGGGACGGCCTCGACGGACTCGCCTTTCGCCGGGGCTGGACCCACGGCGTGCTGGCCATGGTGGTCCTGCCGGTCCTGCTCTGGCTGGCCATGCGGTGGTGGGCCGGTCGGCGACCCGACCGAGGTGGCGCGCTCCATGCGCGATGGCTGCTGGGACTCGCCTGCCTCGGCGTCTGGTCGCATCCCCTGCTCGACCTCTTCAACACCTACGGCGTGCGGCTGCTGATGCCGTTCTCGAATCGCTGGTTCTACGGCGACACCCTGTTCATCGTCGACCCGCTCCTGCTGCTCATCGCGTCGGCCGGGATCCTGATCGCACGACGGCGTGCCGCTCCCGGTGCCGCCCGGGGCGCGCTGGCCACCGCCATGGCCTATGTGGCACTCATGGCCTCCGGTTCCGCACTCGCCCGTGCCGAGGCATCGGCCGAGGATCCGCCCAGCGTCGGTGGGACCCTTGCCTCGCCCGCCCCGCTCGCACCGCTCCGGCGGGATGTGGTGCGCCGAATCCCTGGAGGCTACGAGTCCGGGATGGTACAGCTCGGCTGGCCGCCCCGCTACACCCCCCGGGGCCGAGTGCCCGACGGTGCTGACCAACCGTGGGCGCGCTGGGCAGCAGGCACCGAACGCGGCCGCCGCTTCCTCGCCTGGTCGCGATTCCCGAGGTTCGTGCTCGACACCTTCGCCGATGTGCCACTCGGGGTGATCTACGACATGCGGTATGGCGACGGGGCCACCGGCACGTGGGCCAGCCTGGCATTCGACCTGCCAGCATCCCTCTCGACCCGCTAGACCCGATCAGGGGAACCACCCAGTGCCACGCACCGTTCCACCACCATCGCCCCTTCCTGGAGGAACAACGTGCACCAGAGCGTGATCTTGGTTGCCGTGCGGCGCTAGCCTCCCAGGGTCGCCACGAACCGCTCCGCGGCACCGGGGGCCACCTCGAAGAAGAGCTCCGGCTCGATCAATTCGACCTCCATGACCAGGAACCCCGTCGCGGTCTCGATGCCGTCGACTCGCGCATAGCGCCAGGGATGGGGGATCACCGACAGGGCGCGGCGGGCCGCGGCAATCACCGCGGCCGTCGGCTCGGCGACCTCGACCATCCCCCCGTGCTCCACCTGCACGCGAAACTCGTCCCGGGCAGCGCGCTTGACGACCGCATGCGAATAGCCGTCGGCGAAGAAGACCAGCGACCATTCCCCGCCGCTGAGGACCTCCGGCACGAAGCGTTGCACCAGCAGATCGCGGGCGGCGACCGCCTCCCGCCACTGCTTTTCGTCACCGGCACGCGCACGCCAGGTGTCGATTCCGGAGGCACCCACCAGTGGCTTGACCACCGCCTCGCCATGGCCGAGGGCCGCCAGCACCGCCGCGAGGGAGCGGCCGTCGCCCTGTCGCACGTGGAGCGTCACCGGGATCGGGACGCCGTGCGCGGCCAACGCGAAGAGGTAGCGCTTGTCGGCATTCCAACGAATCGTGACCGCAGGGTTCCAGAGCGGCATCCGTCGGTCGACCTCGTCGATCATCTGCAGGAACGCCGATGGGCGCTCGGTATAGTCCCAACAGGAGCGCACCAACGCCATGTCGGCCGGAGGGATCTCGCCGGTCCAGATGGTGGGTGTGGCCCGCCAGCCGGCCGCCACCAACGCCGCGAGCAATGGGGCGTCGTCGTGGTGCAGCTCGGGAAGTTCCGCGGCGGTGAGCAGCAGCACCTCGCGCCCTCGGCCGAGCCGGTCAGAAGCCGGGAGCAATCACATCCCTCGCTGCGCGTGCCACCGGAGCGGTGAGACCGGCGGGGTCGAGCCCCAGCAACATCAGGATGGTGGGGGCCACCTGCGACTGGGTCATCGGGCGGTCGACCATCCCTTGCGGGGTGACCCCGGCCCCGGTGGCGAGGAACCACCAGCGATCGGCGTTGGCGACATCCCTGCCATGATCGGTCCAGTCGCGAGCGGTCGCCCCCCGGCCGTGGTCAGTGGTCACGACGATCGCCGTCCGCCCCGCCATCGAGCGGTCGGACTGCGCGGCGTGCCAGAGTTCCGAAAGCATCCGGTCGGTGGTGTGCAGCATCGCGATGGTGTGATCATAGCGGCGGGCGTGGGCCTCGTGGTCGGTTTCGCCGAAGCCGACATGCAACAGCACCGGATGGTGGGCCGCCAACCATCGCAGCGCACGCTCCTGCGTGAACGCATCAAACCGCATCGATCCGTCCTCGTGGCGCACGCGGGCCTCGAGCACACTCATCCGGCGGTCCGCGGCGTCTGCCGTCGGCGGGACCGGATCGAAGGGGGCATTGCTCATCATCCGTCCGGGGGCACTGGCCGCGTAGCGCGCCTGCGAGGTCCAACTCGTGAAGGCGGCCGCGTCACCGGGCACGGCATCAGGTCGGCCGGCGACCACTTCGAAGACCGTCCGGTATGGGTAGCGCCGGTCGTCGTTGCTGGTGACCTCGGCCCGAGCGTGGCCCGTGAAGAGCTCGATGTAGCCGGGCCCCGAGAATCGCAGGCCGTTGGTCACTCGCACCGTCGCCTCGCCGGTCGGGTCGCCGACGAGGACCCCCATCGGCACCAGGGTGTCCCAGAGGAACGGCATGATCGCCCGGCGGCGCTCCTCGCGGCTCCCGCGCCACCACCGCTCGCGGAAGGCCGCCAGGTCGTCGATGCCACTGCCGGCCGAATCGGCCATCACCAGGGAGTCCACCCCGCCGAAGAGGTCCTCCGGTCGCACCCCGTCGATGGTCACGAAGATGAGTGACGCGGCCGACTGGGGTTCCTGCGCGCTGAGCGCCCCCGGCATCATGAGCAGCATCAG
>JAHEFN010000249.1 GCA_024640185.1 Gemmatimonadota bacterium
GACGTATCTTGGCACGCCTTTTCCGAAGGCTAAAGAGGTCTATCCCACTACATCGCTTCGTGAAATTGCCAGTCCCGGAGGTCTGCATGATCCGCAAGTCGCTCTTTTCTCTCGCCGCCGCCGCATTGCTCGTGGTGCCGAACGTCCAGGCTCAGATCGGCGTCGATATCGAGCTCGGGTTGCTCATTGATGTCTCGGGAAGCGTCAGTACCGGGGAGTTCGAGACCCAGCGCGACGGCTACGTGGCCGCGTTCAGCGACGCCGGATTCTGGGGCGCCTTCGAGTCCAGCGGGCGCACGCTGGCGGTCTCCTACAGCTATTGGTCCGGTTCGGCGCAGCAGGCGATGATGGGCGGCGGCACCATCGGGGGATGGTTCCTCGTGACCGACGCGGCCTCGGCGCTGGTGTTTGGGGCGGCGATCTCGGCTTTCGCGCGGCCGTACTCCGGCCAGACGGCGCCGTTCGATGCGCTCAACTGGCTCGTGCCGCAGATGGGCGTCAACTACCTCGGTACCCGCCAGGTGATCGACATCTCCGGTGACGGTTGCCGCAACAACGGCGCCACCGGCAGCACCGCGGCGTCCAGCGCGGGAATCACCGTCAACGGCCTCTCCATCGAGTCACCCGACGATTGCACTGGGACGGTGGCGGATTGGTACGCCGCGAACCTCGTCACCGCCGGTGGGTTTCTTGTGGGTGTTGATGGCTTCGAGGACTTCGCGCCTGCCGTTCGCAGCAAGATCGGCCGCGAGGTTGACGGTGTTGTCCCCGAGCCGGCCACGATGACGCTGCTCGCCACCGGCCTCGCCGGCATGGCCGCCGCCCGTCGTCGCCGCAAGAAGAGCTGATTCGCACCTCGGCGCCTCCGACGGATCGACAGCCGGTCGCCCCCATGGGCGGCCGGCTGTTTGCGTTTTGGGCTCCCCTGAAGCCCCCGGCCTCCGGTCTCCGATCTCGTCTGTCCCGCGGAGAGGGGCACGCTCGATGAGCAAGAGTTCGGCTTCTCGCCGCGCGTCACTCGCCCACACACGGAGAGACCGCGTGCGGCGAGTCCGACCTCGTGAATCGAGTCGGTGCCGCCTCAGAGCGGGGCAGTCAGGTCGGGCACCTCCCCGTCCTTGCCTCTCCAATCTCCGTTCTCGCCTATCTTCCCCCCATGACCACTCGCTGCGGCACCGTGGCCCTCGCCGGCCTCCCCAACGTCGGCAAGTCCTCCCTCCTGAACGCCATCCTCGGCAGCAACCTCGCCATGGTCTCGGCCAAGGCGCAGGCCACCCGCTTGCCCACCACCGGCATCCACACGGCGGGGGAGGCGCAGCTGATCCTCCTCGACCTCCCCGGGCTGCTCGATCCCGCCTACGCCATGCAGCGCTCGATGCGCCACCTCGCGCTGGAAGCATTGGGCAAGGCCGATGTGATCCTCCACCTGCACCCGGCCAACGAGGCCCCGGCCCCCGAGTTCGCGACCCTGGTGCCGGACGCCCCGCCGATGCCCGGGACGCTGCTCACGGTCTACACCAAGGTCGACCTCCTCCCCGCGAACCAGCAGCTTCCCCAGGGGAGCCTCGCGGTCTCCACCAGCGACCCGGCATCGGTCGCGGCGCTCCTGGCCCACATCGGCAGCGTGCTGCCCGAGGGGCCCTTCCGCCACGACCCCGACGAGATCGGTACCCAGCCAGTCCGCTTCTTCGTCGGCGAGTACCTCCGCGAGGCGGCATTCGAGTTGCTCGAGGAGGAGGTGCCCTATTCGTTCACCGCCGAGGTCGATGAGTTCCGCGAAGCCCCGAGTCCCGTGTACATTCGGGCCACGCTGTATGTCGAGCGGGACTCCCAGAAGGGCATCGTGATCGGGAAGGGCGGGGCGGTCCTCAAGCGGATCGGCACCCATGCCCGCACCCGGCTCGAGGAACTGCTCGGCGAGCCCGTCTACCTGGAAACCTGGGTCAAGGTGCTTCCCAAGTGGCGTCGCAGCCGCGGGGCACTGGCTCGGTTCGGCTTCCCGTTGCCCGATGAGGAGTCCTGAGTGCCGGTTCCGATCGAACTGCTCGAGCTGCTGGTCTGTCCCCAATGCCACGGCGACCTGGAGCACTGCATCGACCCCGATGAGGCGCTGGTCTGTCACGCCTGCCGGCTGGTCTATGCCGTCGAGGATGACATCCCGATCATGCTGATCGACGACGCCAAGCCCCTCCATACCTGACATGCCGCCTCTCTCCGCCCTCCGCGCCGCCGCCACCGAGCAGGCGGCGGAACTCTCGGCTGATTTCATCGGCACCGAGCACCTCTTCCTCGCCTGGTTGACGCACGCCCGGGGGGGCATTGCCGAGGCGATCTCCGCCGCCGGGCTCACCCCGGAGGCGTTCCGCGAGGTGCTGGCCAAGTCCCGGAAGGGTCGCCGCCGTCGCGGCCCGCAGGGGGCCAGTGACGGCGGCCTGACCAGCCACGCCAAGAAGGTGATCGATCTGGCGGTCGAGCGGGCCACCGCTGCCGGGCGTGACGAACCCAACACCGACGACCTCGTCCTGGCGATGGTCCAGGAGCCCAGGGGGCCCATTGCCCGCGCCCTCACGGAGTTCGACATCAAGCCCTCCCGGCTGAAGGGACTGGCCGCCGATCGCCCCACCTTGCCGCCGAAGCGGACCAAGGAGGCCGAGCCGGCGTCCGCACCGCCGCCGGCCCCCAAGCCCAGTACGGAGTCCCGAGCGCCCCGTGCGCCCCGTGAACGTCCCAGCCGGCGAGAACGGTCGGAGAGGGAGGACGCCCCGCGGGTTGCTCCCGTGACGGCGGCCCCGCCGGCGGCGGAGGACCCACCCGAGCCGCCCTCCGGCCGGCCCAATCCTCGGAGGTCTCCTCAATGCCACCTTCGGGAATGCCGCCGAACTGATCATCGCCATCGTGGCGCTGCGGGCCGGGTTGGTGGATCTGGTCAAGGCGTCGATCACGGGCTCGATTCTCGGCAACCTGTTGCTGATCCTCGGTCTTTCGCTGGTGGCCGGCGGGACGCGGAAGTCGTTGGTGCGGTTCAACCGTACCTCCGCCGGGATGAGCGCCGCGATGCTCGCCCTGGCTGTCGCCGCGATGATCTTCCCGACCCTCTTCCACCTGACCCATCCCGGCGAGTTGACCGCGACCGAGCTGCGCTTCTCGGAGGTGGTCTCGATCGTCCTGATCGTGACCTACCTGTTGTCGCTGCTCTTCGTGCTGCGGACCCACAAGCCACTCTTTGGTGGGGGCCGGTCGGAGGACGTCCACCTGAGCGGGGTCTGGCCGGTCTGGAAGGGCCTCGCCTTCCTGCTGCTGGCCACCGTCGGCATCGCCGTGATGTCGGAGATCCTGGTGCATGCCGTGGTGCCGATGACCGCTTCGCTCGGGGTCTCGCAGGTCTTCCTGGGGCTGATCGTCATTCCGATCATCGGCAACGCCGCCGAGCACGGGACCGCCGTGGTGGCCGCTCGTCGGGGCCACACCGACCTCGCCTTCCAGATCGCGCTGGGGTCCAGTACCCAGATCGCCCTGCTGGTCGCGCCCGTGCTGGTCTTCATCGGGGCGGTCCTCGGCTACCCCGGGATGAACCTCGTCTTCCCCTCGTTTGAAGTGATCGGTCTGGCCGTGGCGGTCATCGTCTCCGCGATCATCACCCTTGACGGCGAATCGCACTGGTTCGAGGGGGCGCAACTCCTGGCCCTCTATGCAATTCTCGCCACAGCGGCCTGGTTCATTTGACGGCCATCGTGGTGCCGCCTACGTTCCAGCATCACCCACGGCACCCGGAGGTCCGGCTTGGCCCCGCGGCAGTTCATCCTCTACTGCGGCGCTTCTGACCGCCCGCCCCCCGAGGTGCTCGTCCAATGGGCCGAGCATCAGGGGGTCGCGATCGAGGCCCACGACGGCCCCGATGACATCGAGACCCTGGTGCTCCGGGGCCGCGGAGCGATGGTCTTTGTCCATGACGCCCCCGGCCGCCCGCCAACCTTCGACACGGTCCGTCGCCTCAAGGCCGACCCCTTCACGGCGATCGTCCCGGTGACGATCCTCACATCAAGTCACGATGCCGACGTGGTCGAGGCCTGGTACGAGGCGGGAGCCGACGAGATTCTCTCGCCGCGCTTCGCGGCGGCGGAACAGGTGGCCCGCCTCAATGCGCTGGCACTGAGGACCGAGCGGAATGTTGCCGTGCATCCCTCGACCCGTCTGCCGGGGACCACCGAGATCGAACGGGCGATCCGGCGACAGGTGGAATCGGATGCCGGCTTCGCGGTCTGCTACGCCGACCTCGATCACTTCAAGGAGTTCAACGATCGCTACAG